>CAYQBZ010000022.1:0-16572 GCA_964415855.1 uncultured Rikenellaceae bacterium | reverse complement strand
CCCCGGCAACAATTTTCTTGTCGAGCTTTTTACATTTGTCAATTACTTCATCTAATGATTCTTTCTGGATATACATGGCACTTATAAACACATAATCTGCCCATTGAATGTCGCTTGTCTTAAGTGTTGCAATATTCATATCCACCAGTCTTTTTTTCCATACCGAGGGGAGCATTGCCGATACAGTAATTAATCCAAGCGGTGGTATTGCTGCCTTTTTAGAAATAAACTTCAAAGCATGTTTGAAACTCCAGAAGGAATCCGGACACTGGGGATAGATTAATAATATTTTCATCATCATAAAATTGACCTAAAGTTATGAAAGTATAAAACGCAAGTCAAATAAAATCATTCCATCCGGAAATTAAATCAGATGGATGGGATGCTTCAACATAAAGAGCGATCAGAATAGCTATTTCACCTTTAACCCACGTGTTAGTAAAATAGGCACCTCCGTTTTGGCTCCAGATCCCTTCAAGAGTTGAAGCATCTGAAAATTTTCCAACATAATATCCGTTTAATGACGGAGCATTAATTTTTAGCTGACCGGCATTATTTGATAAACCACCAAGCGGCACATTTTATGCATTCTGAGAAGGACTGTCAATAGTAACAACATATATTTGCTGTTCGTTCTTTGTAATTTTGAATACAATGGGCAATTTGATCTTGTCTATCAGCAAATTCACTTCCCATGTACCAATTGATCTGGTAAACAGGGTATCTCCCTGAACAGGTTTTGGTTCCTGGGAGTTAACGAAATTTAATATCCCGGTACTGACAAACAGGAAAAAGACTACTATAAATCTCCTTAAATTGAATGTGTCTTTCATAATAAATTGAATATTAAGTTCTTCCATTCAGGAAGCATAATTCATCTGGAATTAAAGTTAAGAAATTATTATAGTATTACACTTCATGAATCGTGATACTGAGTTGATCAAAGAAATACAATAATAATTAAATTTCCCTTTGACAAAATATGAATTGTTTCCTGCAGCGTTAATATTATGTCTATATAGGCTACTGCGATGTTTTAATCTTTGAAATTTTCTTGCATGAAAGGTGCATAATCCCGTAACTTTTTATTGAAATTACCAAACCCACCATGGAGCACGTACATATTCAGCATAAACCAGTATGTCGAATAAGCCATGTGCAAGCAGAGTCGGCAGAAGACTTTTTGAGATATGTTTAATTGTGCCTGACAAAATACCGGATATTATTGTCCAGAAAGCTAAATAACCTACATTAATAGTATCTGTAGCAACTGGTGATATGAATAGACAGCATTTATAACCTGTATGTGATATTGAACTGAACAATATTGAGAATGGCACATTAATATTTTTAACATGGTCCTGTATGAATCCTCTGAAAACTAATTCCTCTGTGCAACCAATAAGAGTTGCTATCGAAACAAAAGCATGAAAGGACCTGGGAAATAAGCTTATTCCCAGATGCCATCGGTATAAAGTCGCAAAGAGTATGCCCAGAACAATTCCGGTTATGCAAAAAATAATGGTGACATTATGCGACACATGTTCACCAATTATCAGTCTTAATTCTCCAGGTGAATGCAATTTTGCGCTTCCGAGATTGCAACTCCATGTTAGTCCGTTAATTGCGGGAATATTTCTCTCAATTGTCTGGGTTCCATGGCACATTTTTCTTTGGCGAGCCGAGGGTCAGCCGGTTAATTCACTGTCTTTCTGGCTCATGTCCTATATGATTCATATACCTGCAGGAATAATAATTTCTGTTTTTCAGGATCGTGGGAAATAGCAGCTTTCAAATACAGATATGTTCTGTGACTGTTAGAAAACACAGTGAGTACATTGACTTTAATGACTTGTTATTCAGCAACTTTTCAGGTATATGTAAGCTTTGTATTTTTAAGTGAGTGACCAGATTGCTCACCTTGATCATCCGACCATAATATCAGTGCCACACAACATTATATTCATTCCCCAGAATATCATTGTAATTAACACTCAGGCCATCAAGATTTGAAATCGGTATGGGATTTTTCAGAGTAATATTTGTCAGATCTTTGAGTGTAATTTTAGTCTGAACAGATTCATAAGGGCCTCCTAACTCCAACCTGCTCCCGTCTTTGTTCTGAAACTGAAGCTGAAGAGTAGTTACGTAATTCTCAGGATCAACAATCGTGTTATCAGGGAGAATATAGTCAATAGTAACAGATGTTATCATACCTTCATTGTTTGTATGCAGGGTAGGAGAAGCAATTACCAGATAATACCGGGCATCGATATTGGAGAAATTAAGAGTATAATTAGAATTTCCGTTAAGGGTAAAAGAATACATACCCTTTTTGAACGGGAGCAGATTAAATCCTAAAGGATCGTTCTGAAGCTGTTCTGTCTGTCTCCAGAAAAATGCAATATAACAATCTTTGTCAGCAACGTAGCTGTTTGTTGTGATATCTGTATATGGGCTGTCTGAAGGTCCGGATAATTTGACATAATTACCAATTGCAGGGGCCATAGAAATGTTCCCCTATATCCTTACAGCATAATTAATACGCAGTTGTGAAACATCGAACAGGGATGCAGGTGTGTTGTTAACTCCCCATGAACCGCCGAAAATCCTGAACTGCGAATTAATCCTTATCTCTTTCTTATTGAGGATATCAGGAACACCATCATTATTCGCATCAATATTCTTGGCAAGAGATTCATAGTATGTACCAAGTTCCCTGTATCGTATTGCCTCTTCGTTTGTAATATCTATTTCCTCACCTATAGGATCATGTGAAGGAATAACTGAGGTACCGTCAAGAGTAAGAGTATTAAGATCTATTGCTGTGACTGATTCATCAACATTGCCAAGAGGCAGCATGTTAAGACCCCCGGCGAAGATATTCCCTATATAACGGTTTGAGCCATCATGAAAGACAAGTGCAGTGAGCTTTCCGGTTTCAGCATTTACTGAAAATGAGCCATCCGATACTTCAGCAAGATCATACCTGTTGCCATAAAATACAAGTACTTTTTTTGCATCCAAAAGGTCTGATGCAACACCTTTGAGTCCTGGTGATGCACTTTTAGATTTATTACCTGCTTCCAGTTTCCCTTTAATAAGTATTCTGTCCACATCAAAATTATTTTTAATACAGCTTGTCACCAGAATACATGAAATAAGTATCAGCCATTGTGTTTTCATAAATATATTTTTTGGACCATCAACTGTAGCAAGATTAATTCAGAGATAATATCTGCAAAAAATAAATATTTTAAGTTATCAGACCTGATTGTTGACGTTTTCGCGGACACTTTTTTCATCCGGCTCCTGATTTGTAATGCGCATAATATCAAACACATACAAGTTTATGTTTGATTATTAGTAATGTAAAAAGCTAGTTATGTGATAATTAACGAACTAACGTCGTAAACTCCCAATTTATTGAACAATCAGAAATCTCAGTAACGACTTCTCTGGTGCGAGGGGCACCACTTCTTGATACAATAAAAGCCCTGATAAACAGATATATCAAGGCTTTTTTGTTTGTTACCTCTGAAACATAGCTGAAACATTTATTAGTTTCATTGCTATTGTACTTTCATATACAGAAAGATTTATTTAGGTGGTTCGCCTACAATCGGAGGAACATCATATTTTTCCGTGCGCCCGTCTTTGATCACTCCCGACCAGTTGAGACCGAATGCAAAATCGTATTTGTTGCCATCGCTGTCAACATAGCATTCCATATCCCGCGGTACGTCTTCGAACTGAGCCTCTACGGTCTCCATACTGGCAGGCATCTGGAGTGGCAACAGCCCGGACGGTTCTACCTGACCGGCAATGATCTCAAGGAATACTTTTTCAGGCAGCCAGGCTGACCTGCCACCACCGAATCCCACAAGGATAGCATCGACCTTGCTCTCGAATTCCTGTAACACCAATGGACTCGATGCATCCAGGGCAACAATGACTTTGTCTGCCGCAGATGCAGTTTTAAGTACGAGATCCAGATCACTCTCATTTGTGATGATTCCTGTTTTGCCGAAATATGAGCGATTCTCCTTTACCAGCGTCTTTATATCGCCATAGCCTTCTGGTGATGTCTCGGTCCTCTCAATCATATCTCCGCTGATAGACTCTTTACGCACGAATTCGGAATTTGCGGTATAGGGACGATATTGGAGTGAAATAGGGAGATATGTGTATTTCCTGCCATCGGTTGTGACGCCTCCAAATCCCATGTATGTGGGATTCCCGTTCTGAGGGCTGGTTATCCTGACAAGGGCGAAGTCACACCGGGCTATTTCTGCTGCAGATGCACGTATGATGTCATTTGGTGATACTGTGCGGCTACCCTCGCTATTTACCGGGCCCGTAAGTGTCCTGGCCAGCCTGTCGGTCACTACATTGAAGTACTCTCCGGCTGCTTCGGGACTGAATGCCGGGCTTGCAGATGCAGGGCGGGCCCCTCGTCCGGTAGTTGCCGCAGAATATACCATGGGGATATATACTGTAGGTTTTCCAGACTCTGCCTGTGCCTGGTGGATTATCCTTCCACTGTTCTTCAGCATCACTATAGATCTGAGCATTGCCTTGTATCCTGCGGCATTATGCTCTGCGCTGTTGGGAACTGTTTCGGCTTTTTCGATGCTGAGATATGGATTATCGACAATGCCAATATTAAAGTGAGTTCTCATCATCCTCTCAGTCGAATGTTTTATCATCTCTTTCATTGAATCTTCGCCGTGCTTTGCGACTCCAAGCTTATATGCCTCCATAGCCAGGTCAACGCTCTCCTTACCCCGGCCTTCACCGCCGAAAGCATCACATCCGGCTTCAAGGATCGCCAGCATGCATTCAGCAGGAGTCAGATCTTCCACACCGTAATTCTTGCCTGTAATGATACCGAAGTCCGTCAGAATATAGCCATCCCAGCCGTACATTCCTCTCAGAACGGTGTTGATTTTGTATGAACTGTAGCTTGTGGCGACACGCTGTCCGCCTACCGCCGAACCATCTGCTTCAAGCCCTATGGAAAAGTTCGTCATGGCAGCCGTTACCCTTCCGGTCTTCCCTGGCAAGTCCATGCATGCCGCGAAAGGTAGGGTATGGGTCCAGAACTGCCCGCCGGGGAATACGTTGTATGCCCCGTCACGCGTATGTGATTCGCGTCCGCCTTCGGCCGCACCGTCACCGGGGAAGTGCTTCATCTGGTTGTTTACGCTGTGTTCTCCCCAGCCCAGGTCATTTCCGTTTTCGTCGTATGTAGATTGCCATCCGTTAATTACGGCTCTGGCCATATCCATCGACAGGGCAGGGTCTTCTCCGAAGGTACCGGGGATACGTTTCCACCTTGGTTCCGTTGCCAGGTCCATTTGTGTGGCCACCTGCATCGAGATTCCCATAGCACGCCATTCTTCTGACATCAGCCTACCGTATTCAGCACCTACCTCAGGATCAAATGTTGCCGTCATGGCAAGGTTGCACGGCCATTCGGATACGTCTCCTGATCTTGGGTCAGCTATCCAGACAGCTGGAATACAGACGATATCATCAAGAGTCTCTATGTACTCCTGTACCATGTTATTCCATGAAGCTTTTACTCTCCCTGATGCATTCGCACCTGGTGCCCGTAACTGTCTGTAACCCAGGTCCAGAGCATTCGTAATCGCATTATCCAGTGCATCAGCGTTGACACTCCCCAGACCGAATGGATTCATCTTCATGCCCATCATGTGCTCAACAGGGATCTCGTCAACGATGGCTGCCGCTCTCGTGTCAGGGTCAACGCGCCAGTCTTCAAACATATCCAGCAGGTTGTTCCTGTTGAGATCTTTAAACGCGTAACCGTCGTCCTGGATAAGCTTAAGCCCGGAACTCTTTGAATATCCGAGGATAGCCCCATCTTCATTTGTTACCCTGGTCCAACCATCAGGAGTCGCTGATTCCGTCCACTTTACCTTGCCGGATCCAAGACGGTCGGTTTTCCTTGGATAATCTTTGTTTTTACAGGTGGTAAGAAATAAAGCAGCAACACCTGCCAGCAATACCAGGATGAACGAGATTTTTTTAAATGACGAAATGTTTTTTATTAAGTTCATAGCTTTGCCTCCTTCTATTTAAAATTTATTAGTAAATAAGCACGGATAAGCACACAAAAAGCAGTGGATTTTTATATCAGGATTGATCAGCCCGGTTATATGAATTTTTTTCAATCCCATAAGTTAAATATACAATCCCAAAACCATTATACAAATCTTTTAATATTATAAATTTTGGGTAAACCGGTGGCTCTGATCATTTATAGCAGGAATAAGGTGAATACAGGATGCTTAAGTTAAACACCTCGATTTTAGTAATGTATATGAGATACCATTTGATCCGTGAAATGTGGTCACGAAGCCCGGTTTTTATAAATGGCCTTTAATCCAATATTAAAACTCCGGTTACATGGATATTTACATCAGAGAATCTGAATAATTTACCACAGAACTTGTTTTTCATGATTTTTTTTTGTACATTAATAGCAATCACGATTTAAATTAAATACTAATTAATAATAATAATTATGAAAGATTTTTCAAAAGTTATGCTGTCATTTATTGTAGGTGCTCTTGCAGGAACTGTAGCAGGAGTTTTACTTGCTCCCGACAAAGGTAAAAACACCCGTAAGAAAGTAAAAAAATCGATAGACGATTTGAGTAAGAAAGCGAAAGATTCAATGGACGATTTGAGTGCTAAAGTTAAAGATTCGATGGACGACCTGAGTGAGAAAGCGAAAAAGACATTCACCAAGGAAAAGGTAGTCAAAGACGCTGAACCAGCCTGATAATAAGACTTAAATAAATTTATATGATTTCCCTGTTTAATGAAATCAGGACTTATCTTATTACACAATATAAGATAACACGGCTGGATATTACCGAAAAGATTATTATAGGAATTAATCTGGTCATCCAGGTGATCATAATTGCATTACTCGTAACCGTCATCCTTATTGTAGCTTCCTTCGCCCTGGCAGATTACCTGGACAGCTACTGGAATAACGCCGGTTTAGCTTTCCTTGCTGTCTCCGGAATAGATACTGTTCTCTTGCTTATATTCATTATTTTCAGAAAGAATCTTATTCTGAAGCCGCTGAGTAAAATACTTATCCAGCTCTTATTGACCGGAAACAGGGAGGAGGAAGATGATGAAGAAGATGAAATTTAAAGATATTCATTCCCTCGAGGATATAGTTAAAGTTAAGCGTCAGCTTAAAAAAAAAGTAAGGGTAACTGAAAAATCTTTTTCTGACCGGACTGACCTGAGGACGTTATTACTTAATGACAATAAAAGTTCGGGCAGTTTATTTAGTGAAGATAACTGGAATCCGGAAATGTTATGGTATCTACTGCCTCTGGGTATAAAGCGTATCTTCACATATATTCAAAAGAAGAGCAACAAGAAACAATTTAAGCGGATATTAAAATATTCGGCAATAGGAAGTGTACTTGCATTTTCTGCATATCAAATCCTTGTTAAACGAAAGGATGAAACCGATGATTAGTCATGTCCCTGTAATAAAAGATATAACAGGGATATCTGACTGATTGAGGCATTTTAATTTCATATCACAGGAAGAATTTTGCAATATAAATTACAGTGTGTTTTGTAATTATCTATTAATATGGCATATATGGAGACATATATACTCTATTTAGTTGTTTTATTTATTTTATTCTCGTAGGCAAATTCTCCGGTAACCGAAGAGCAGCAACCAAAAGGGATCCGGGCTGTCAGCGACCCGGATTTTCATAACAGTATCGGGGTTGTTTCCAGTATTACCGGACGAGGTGAAACATTGACCGGTACTATCAGTTCAATTAGTTATACAGGGATCAGATTCATAAGGTGCGGGATTGATGGTCGCATTTCTGTAGCAGACATGATAAGTCTCCACGAAAAGACCAATACAAAAATTGTATAAGTGTTGTTAAGTGGCGGAACAAACATCACCAGGCGACTCAATGAAGCCAGACATCTGTCTTCGGCAGGTGCCCTGCTGGCATTGGAAGGCAACAATGAATCCAATAACTGGGGTATTACATATATGGGAGAAAGAGGTGGCAGGGGGCTTGATACTCTGGCTGCATGGCCCAAATTCCGGTATGATAACTTTAACAGAGACCGGATGCAAAAGCCATTTCACCAGTGTCTGGCGAGACCCAATTATATTTATGGGCCTCACAATTAGTCACTTTTAACATAATATTAAGATAAAACATGTATCATAATGTTTGATTATGATTTAATTTTGAGTGTCCGGAAAACAGACAGACAGAAAATTTATTGCCAGATGTCTTATAGAGTTGATAAATTAGCAGTTTCATGAAAAGAATAAGCTTTCGTCCTTCATCCCTTCAGATTATATATCTTGTAATCTTTTTTCTTCTCTTTGCTTCAATAATTCTTACTCCAAAATTAATTACAAAGTCATTATATCTATCAGATAACATGATTATTGAAGAGGAACTGGTGGAAGGTGTTCTCCTTTTTATTTTGCTTCTCCTTGGTGTGGTGATCGTGAATTTATATAAGCAGGAAAGTAACAGACAAAAGGATTTGATGGAAAAAATCAGAAATGATAAGAAGACAACTGAGGAAAGGCTAACTGATTCATTTAAATATATAGGTATGTTAAATGTTCAGATCCAGGAAATCAAATCAATCTTTAATAATACCGACAAATATCCGGAAACAAAGAATGAATTTAAAAAGGCTTTTCGTTTCTTCTGCGAGCGCGTTTTTGGTATTGTAAAATCAAACTGGGTCCTCTTCAGAATTATTAACAGCAGTACACAGAAAACCCTCAGCGAGCACTTTGAAACAAGGATGGGTTTTTCCGGTACATGCCCTCATATCAGCAATAAAATGATTATTGAATCACAACATATTGAATCCTTAACCATAGTTATTTCAAATCCGCAAAATCTTAATATACTGGTCGGATGTATTTTGCCCGTTGAAAATGTCAGCAGCCATGAAAGGATTTTCATTCAGGCTATTACAAATGAACTTACCATGCTTTATGTAATTTTGAATTCTTCATATTACAGGAAAGAAAATAATGTACTCCGGGAAAATCAGCATAATTAAGTTAGCATGTTGTTTCCACGGAAACAGATAGGCGGTGAGCGGTGAGAAATAATGGGTAAGGTACAATATAGAAAAAAGCTGCCGGGTTTTAATACCGGCAGCTCTAATTATAACTGTCAGAGTTTATAGTACTGTTCCCATCCTTTTCTTGGTGCCTTGCCAATCAGCATCTGATTAGCCAGAGGATGGTTGGTAATAATTTTTTTCTGCCGGTCGAACAATAATTTTGTATTCAGTTGTGCAGCAATAACTCCAAGGTTGAACACCTGGGCCAGGGGACCTGCAATATCAAAGCAGGAGCGTGCTTCTTCCTGTCCTTTACATGCCAGCAGGAAGTTCTCATAATGGTTTGAAGGACTTTCCGGTACTTCGGGAAGCTTTGACTGCATTTCCTTTGCCTTTTCTGCGGGGATTATAGATAATGTTGCACTATGTGTTCCGCCTTTAAATGTCAGCTCCTTGCTGTACATTATCTTGCCCGGACTAAGCCTGGCAGGTTGAAGAGGACCGTTGCTTGGCGGAGGGATATTAGGATCGGAATCAACATCTGCACCATATCCTTTAGGGAGTGGAGGGATGTTATCCTGTCCGTCGTACCACGTTAGATCCAGGGGAGGCATATCCCCCCGTGCAGGGAACTTATATAGCAGGGTCTCTGACTGCGGAAAGAAGAAAGGATTCCAACCGGTGACTTTTAAAGGATTTATTTCATAGGGCAGACCAAGATCAAGGAACTGGTGAACAGCATCCATAATATGTGCTCCCCAGTCTCCCAATGCTCCCATTCCGAAATCGTACCAGCATCTCCATTGCCCCTGCACGTAATCGTGATTGTACTCATGCTCATCGGCAGTTCCCAGCCATGTATCCCAGTCGAGGGTCTGAGGTATTGGTTCTCCGTCAGGATATTTACTTATCGAGGTATCCCATCCATGCCAGCGACGGCTTGAATTCATATGACCTGTAAATGCTGTTACATCTTTTATTATTCCGGCTTCAACCCATGCCTTGAACTGGAAGTAATTGGCCCCTGAGTGCCCCTGGTTACCCATCTGGGACACTACGTTGTATCTCTTGGCAGCATTCATCATCAGCTGGACCTCGTTAAAGGTACGTCCCATAGGTTTTTCAACATACACATGTTTGCCCAGGCTCATAGCCAGCATTGCAGCAGGGAAATGAGCAAAATCGGGGATAGCAATCTGTACTGCATCAATTTCATTTCCCATCTTATCAAACATAACCCTGAAATCCTGGAATCTGGGTACCCCGGGGAATGATTTTATACTATTCGCGGTAGCGGCAGCGCCCATGTCTGTATCACAAAGTGCTACGATGTTGCATAATCCTGAGTTAGCAAATTGCCTCAGGTCGCTACCTCCCTGTGCACCTATCCCGATACAGGCCAGGTTAACCCGTTCATTCGGACTTACTAGTTTTTTCTGCCGGGGCTGAGCTGCAGATACCGATTTTGTGATCAAAGTTGGAAAAGCAGCAGCAGCAGCAGAGATAGCAATGGCATTTTTAAGGAACTTTCTCCTCGATGTCTCATTTGGATTCATAATACTCTGGTTTTAGATATCTTATGTGATGTTGTGATGTTTATCAGCCGGATTCTCATATCCCGTTCAAATGTATTAAATGTCAGGATTTAATCCTGCATTAAAAATAAATATTATTAAATACTGCAGGATTATTTATATAATTTTAACACAACATATAAATTGTCAGTATAAAAAATCCGGCACCCGGTACCATCTTCACAAGCAGTACATTTACCAAATCAGATTTGTTGTATGAAATCCCCTTTCCACTCAAGTTGTCTTTTGATATTGGGAGCAAGTTTGTATGTTTTTACATACTTGTCCGGATCCTTATCACCAATAATATCGATCAATTTATGGTCAATTACGCCCAAACCCTGGGCAGCACAATAATTCAGGTATCCTATATCCTCAAGAGGTATATTCATAAGCTTTGCGCAGAGGCTGTCTACTGCCAGTACATCTTCGCCGGCGAGTGCTATGCGGTGATCCACTGCTGTGCCTGCAGTGGGACCATTGCCCTCCATGCCCTCGACCCCGTCAATTATCGTAAAATCCGGCCTGATCCTCTGGGCCAGGAGAGCCATGTTATAGTTAAGCCACCTGGCCCCACCAGCATGCATCTTTGACTTATAATTCATTTGCGGACTGCCATTGGTAGCCGGAATGTTAAGTGGTGATGCCATTATGATATTCTTTGTCCCGGCTGTCATCACAACGGAGTTATGTGTCTTGAGCCTTGAAATAGAAATTATATAGTTTTTTGGATCGAGGAACATGCTGGTAACTAATATCTGCTCTGGGTGAAGATTCCGGTCAAGTATCCATAACGGACTACCTGTACTCAGGTTCAGATCAATGAATCTCAGGTCATATTCTTTCTTCAGGTCGAGATATCCGTAGTTCTTAAATCCTGGTGCTGAATTACCGTTTGATCCTGAAGCCTCAGCAATAATTATCTGTCCACGGTAAATGGGTCTCAGGAATTCAAGAAGCCCCCTGAGAGCATCAACATGTGTTGCACATAACGGGACATCGGTAACCACCATGTTAGGTTTTATTATCAGCTGTTTTCCTTTAAGACCTTTACGGATCTGCTGTTCAAATGGCTGCATTACTTCTGAAATCATCCCGATGCGATCTGTACCTGTTGTGAATGCCACCCGGCTTCTTCCATCCGGCACTATCAGCTTCCTGTTCTTTTCTATCTCTGCCGATGTTTCAGCGGCGATATCCCCTAAAGCTCCCGTAAAGAGGACTGCTGAACCAATACCAAAGATCTTTAGAGCTTCCCGTCGCTTCATTAATTTTTTGTCTTCAGTTGATTTCATATCAGTTATATTCTTTAGTTTATGTTCGGATACTACTTTTCAGAAGTAGCTAGTCAGGGCGAAATTGAATAAAATTATTTACCCGGATCTGCTAATTGTGATTATTAATTTCTTCAATAGCGGATATCATTCGTACCCGATTACCAGTTACTCAAAATTAAGATTTTTTTTAGATATGACATCAGTATAGTTGGCAAGATGAATTTGTTGATTGCCGAGATCCTGCTATTAAAAAATCAGACATTTCATGATCATCAGGATTTTATGGTACATATCGATTAGACTCTGACAGTTTTTGTATATTAAGTAACTTGGGTTAAAACTGCCAAAGTGATTAAGCTCATTTTTTTTAAAACATTTATCTTTAAGATATAAACATGTAAAACTAAAGTAAAATGGTTATGATGTTATACAGGAGAATTCAGAAATCCTTAGCCTTGGCTTTTATATTTTATATTTGTGTGCTGTGACGCATAAACTAACTTTAATTTCACAGGCACTATCAATGAATCTTTTATTATCATGAGTAATCCCGATCCCTATATACTGACAGAAGATACTGTCCTTGAGCCTCCTGAAAAGTTTCTTAAGAAGATTAAATTTCTCGGACCCGGATTTATACTCTCAGCTTCAATCGTTGGATCGGGGGAATTAATTGCAACTACAACACTTGGTGCAAAGGCAGGTTTTGTGGCTTTATGGATTATTTTGCTCAGTTGTATCATCAAAGTGGCAATACAGCTTGAATTCGGAAAGAATGCCATCTGTTATGGTAAGACAGTAATGACAACTTTCAATGATCTTCCCGGCTGGCGAATCCGTGGTACAAACTGGACGATATGGATGTGGTTCCTTCTGTGGATTGTTAAACCTCTCCAGGTTGGAGGTGTCCTGGGAGGGGTAGCTTTGACATTGAATATGTGGTTTCCTCAGATAAGCGTGGTTGTTTTTGCGGTTTTTATCGGCCTTTCAGTATCGCTGCTGGTATTTAAAGGCTATTATAAGCGTATTCAACAGGTTTCCACTGTTATGATGTTCCTTTTTACGATTTTCACTCTCACCTCACTCTATTTTCTTCATTTTACACAATATGCCATTCATTGGGATAATATTTTTGAAGGAATGAAATTCAGGTTTTCACCAGGAACTGCAGCGATTGCCATAGCTGCCTTTGGCCTGACAGGAGTTGCAGGCGATGAGATTGTAGCATATCATTACTGGTGTCTCGAGAAGGGATATGCAAGATATACAGGTCCTAATGATAACTCGGATGCATGGCATAAGAGGGCAGGAGGCTGGATAAAAATTATGTACATGGATGCATTGGTATCGATGGTCATATATACTATTGTAACTGTCTCATTTTACCTGCTCGGAGCATCGGTCCTGCATAACAGCAGGAGCATCCCTGAAGGATACAGCATGATCGAAAGTTTGTCAGCTATGTATACCGGTTCCCTGGGCCCCTGGGCTAAATCTTATTTTATGCTTGGCGCCATTGTAGTCCTGTATTCAACCCTTTTTGCTGCTCTTGCAGCCTGGACCAGGATATTCTCAGATATTTTTGGACAGCTTGGCTGGATAAGGTTTTTCGATATCAGGCAGAGAAAAAAGACAATTGCATTTCTGGCATGGTTTTTCCCGGCTTTATGGGCATTTCTTTTTTTACTTATTAAATTACCTGTCCTGATGGTTACAATAGGAGGAGCATCTACAAGCATAATGCTCCTGATAGTAGTGTTTGTGGCAGTGCATTATAAATACAGGCTCACACTGACAAAATTAGACTCAGGCAGGATCTATGGCTTTCTTTTTATAACCAGTGCATTCACAATAATGCTGTTTGGTTTATACAGCCTTGTTGCGGTTTTACTGTAAAACCGGTCAGGTTGAAGGACTTAAAAGTCAGGTTATATATCTAAAATGTTCCTGATAAAACCTATTCGCCACACTTAAGGTTAGACCTCTGAGCTTTAGATGCTTCAGCGAAGGCTCCATACATTGCATTCTTAAACGAGGCACATGCTTCGGATGTCTGTCCTTTGCCTACCTGGGCATTGGCAATCTGGTAATAGAATTTGGCTTTTGTTTCTGCATCACCTGTCTCAAGGTCCAGACCCTTCTGTGCATATTCTGCTCCCTTGTTGAAATCCTTCTGTTTGTTATAAACATCTGCGAAATAGTAGAACAGATCTTTGTCGTCGCCGTATTTAGCTGCTTTATTCAACAGCACCAGTGCTTCGTCAAGTTTTTCAGCCTGGTCCGCCTGTGATCCGGCGGCACGAAAATATTCCAGTGCAGTAGTTGAAGCTTGTTTGACCTTCTCCTCATCATTAGCGGCTTTAAGCTTTTCAATGTAGAGATCGATTGTCTCCTCGAAAGCATCGGAATTATTCTGCCTGATGTAAATCAGTGCCTTATTGTATATCGCAGCAAGATAACCGGGATTAACCATCAGGATACTGTCATATGCCAGAAGGGCATTATCATAATCGCTCCGGTTAAAGAAATCTGCAGACATAGTACTGTAGGCCTGTAACAGGACCTTTTCAGAATTTGCCTTATTAGTAGCGCTTCCGTATTTTTCTGCAGCTGCAAGAGACTTTTTTGCAGCCTGGATTATTTCAGGGGCGGGTTTCTTATCTGTCAGGGCAGTATACGCATATTTGAAGTAAAGTCCCGGTAACACTTTTATTGCTTTTTCTTTAAGATCAGCCGCTGTTTCCCCTACCTGGTCAGATAGTTTTATCACATTCTCAAATGCCTCAATGGCTGCCGGCAGGTCAGTTTGTACAGCTTTTGCACCTTCATTATAAACGGTTATCACATCATTTCGTCCCTGGGCATTGAGCTTAGTGCCTAAAATCGCAGAAAAGACCAGTATCCCTGCAATTTTACTCATAATATTAATTTTCATTTTGCTTCAGATTATCAAGTTATTATAAGCTTTTTCAAATAAAAGGCTCAAATATAAAGAATTGTCTAATATATCCATGTTAAAATTGAGTGATAATTATCACTCTCTTTTCATATGTATGCGGATTGTCTATGAGTGTTTGCCAAGGCAATAACCGGAGGTATAGGAGTACCCGTTTTCGCGAAGCCACCAGCGTAATGCCTTGGCTACTTTCCTTCTTCGGAGAATATAAGTGCCAAATTCATCTGCTGTTATTTTATATACCGGTTTCATCAGTATAAATCTGCTCTTTAATTTATATTTAAATTTGAAAGCTTCCTTGAGGTAAAATATGTTAATCCATCTATCTCAGTCACATCAATAATTTTAAATCCCAATGATTCAAATAACCTTGAGACATCCCGTTTGTCTATTTCTTTATCAGTCTTGTCATCCAGGAAGTCGATAAGTTTCTTATATGCCCTTGAAAGTATCCCGTTGCTTCTCATGGTTTTCCTGTCAGCAAAGCATCCTACAAATCTGGTCTCCGGTGACAAAATGTTACATAAATCATGCAGAAAACTGCTTAAATGCCTTATAAGGTTGAGTTTTTTAAGGTTTATCAGGGTTGTAATTCCTTTTAATTCCTCTATGTTGTAATAGTAATGATTTGTTGATGGAAGGACCAGTAGATTGGGATCCTTGTCAAGATTAAGCATACTTATGTAGTTAAAGAAGGTTTCGTCTCCTTCAGTAATCATTTTCCCTGCTGTCTGGTTCGTGATCGCATTTTCCCGGATGGGATCTGCAAAACCTCTGCCTGTCCTTGTCCCTGAACGAATATCCACTCTGCTTAATACCTCAATATCTTCCATCATTTTTTGATTTTATGACCAGGTAAAAATAGGGTTAATAGTAATGCTTGTCAAACGACAAATGGCCAATTAATGAGGAAATGCGACGATTGAGATTTCGTTTATCAAATAAATCCCGATGTATAATTAATGAAATCAGCTATTGATACACACCAATCGTTTATTCGTCAAAACAGAGCTGAAATTTACGGGGAAACAGGCAGGAAACAGACAGTGATATATGTGGTAAAATTATTAAACACTGATAAACAATCTTATAGGGAAGCCTGTAAAAAGTATTTCCCGGCTTATCATTAATACTTGAATTTTGACAAACAGCAGATATGCTTTGATAAAGATTATCGGGTTATGAGATTATTTCAGGATCAAGGCAACTTGCTTAATTTCAGATGAGTAGCTGTTCAGATTTCTGCTGGTCGGCCGGATTAAGTACATAGGTGAAGCCTTTTTCTGAAGCATTCATTATAATGACCTTAAAAATAATAAGGTTGGCGAGTATCGATTCAGCCCTGTACGAAGAGATACTGGCTATCTTCCTGAATTTCGATAAGGTGATTGATCCGTTATTTGTCAGGTGATCCATCAGCAGGTTTTCTGTTTTCCCGAACTTTACAAGAACACCTGATCTTTTCTTCTCCTTCCTCCATACCTGTAGCAGAACTTTATTTGCCACAAGGTTCTGATCGAGGTGCCTGAAGTAGGTCAGCCATTTACCGTTTTCATCTTTTACCTGGTATGGTCTCTTATCTCCTTTCATCACCTGGATCTCCAGGATGGTTTTCCCTCCTGTAGTATGCTGTTTG
>CAYQBZ010000021.1:0-16986 GCA_964415855.1 uncultured Rikenellaceae bacterium | reverse complement strand
TAACAGTTGTTTCTTGTAAATCTTTTCAACAACAAGAGGAACCGAGAGAATAAGCCTTGGCCTTATCTCTTTGAAGGCCTGTATAAGGATCTGGGGTGTTGGGGTCCTAGTAAGTATCGTTATATGACAACCCAGAGTAAAAGGAAACAGGAACTCAAAGGCACAACCGAAAGTATGAGCCAGCGGAAGAAAAGAAACAACAGGATCACCTGATTCGAGTGGCATATTTTCCTGCGCATACCTGACATTTGCTGCCAGACTGTTATGCGGGATCATAACACCTTTTGAAAATCCTGTTGTCCCTGATGTATAACTTATTACTGCAAGCTTATCGTTTGATATATCAGAGAACTTAATATCATCCTTTTTCAGATCCGGGTAGGCTTCCTTTAACTTATCATCGAGTAACGGGAATATGTTTTTAAGATCTGAACCCGTTGCCATTACCAGTCTGAAGTCTTCAAGAGAAAAGGTACCTATTATCTCCGGTATCCTTGCAGGATCAATATTATCATAAATCCTGTCGTCAACGAAAAGCATTCTTGAATCTGAGTGGTTGATAATATTTATAATATCTTCGGGTTTGAAATCCGGTAGTACCGGAACGATAACTGCCCCGTATGTAACAGCTGCCAGGTATGACACACACCAGTTGGCAGAATTCTTCCCGATAAGGGCAATCTTATCACCCTCAGCAATGCCTGATTCCTTAAAAAGAATATGAATCCCAAGGATCCTTTCAGCAATACCTTTATAAGTATATCCCGCTTCCTTATAATTTGACAAAGCCTCAATATCCCAGTTCTTACGAATACTTTGTTCAATATATCCAATTAAACGCTCCCGGATCATAGCTTCAGGTTTTAATCAATTGAACAAATTTACGATATCATTAACAACTTAAGACATAATAATACACCTTTTTCTATTATGCCAGGTAGGTCGGAGACAGAGGGTTCCAAAAAAACCTTATACAAACAGCTAAATGAAATACATTATAAGGATTGCCAGGATCGCAAGCATGTTGACAATTGTAAAAAAATAGTTATAGCCTTCCCGTTTCTTACTGAACTGCCCCAGCTTACGGGCAAATATTCCTATAGTCGGCACAAAAAGCACGACGAGGAAGGCAAAGAACTCTATGCCGAAAAATACTTCTTCCAAGCCGTCTTTTACCAGTGTTGAGAAATATATAACTATAAGAAGTACTAATAAATATAACAGGTAACTGACTTTCAGCAGTAAGGTGGATACCATCCTGCGTTTATGAAGCTGGTGTGGCTTCAGATAGGCATAGGCCAGTGCAAAAACAAGAATTATAAAGACTATTCCAAGAATAAAGCTAAGTATGTCTTTGAAGTTGGCCATAATCATAATATTTAAATTACAGACTTCCGTTTCTTTCAGACCATACCAGGGAGCTGGCGCCAAGGACTGCGGCATTCTGGGTACTTAGTTCCGATTGCAGGAGCTTAACCTTTCCCTTGTAGATGCTCAGGAGGTTTTCTTCCATATATTCCCGTGCAGGCTCAAAGATAAGGTCTTTGGCCAGGGCCAGTCCTCCAAAAAGAAAAATAGCTTCTGGATTTGTATGGGCCACCACATCAGCAAGCTTAAAACCCAGCATTCTGCCAGTATGGGTAAAAGCTCTTTTTGCAATATAATCTCCTTTTTTTGCGGCATCGTGTATTATCTCAGCATCGAGCTCCTCAAAACTGTAATTTCTCAGTTCACTTGGTTGCATGCTGTCGGCCATTATCTTCAGAAGCGACCTCTTGAGGCCGGTGGCAGAAACATATGTCTCAAGACATCCTTTCCGGCCACATCCGCAATCGCGGTTTGACGGCCCGGGCCTGATGGCAGTATGTCCTATTTCTCCTGCAAAGCCGTCGTGCCCGTATACCAGCTTACCGTCAATTACAAATCCGCTGCCCAGGCCTGTGCCAAGAGTGATAACTACAAAATTCTTCATCTCTTTGGCTCCTCCATATATCATTTCCCCAACAGCAGCTGCATTTGCATCGTTGGTTACTATAACCGGAAGAGATGTATGTCTTTTGAATAAATCAGCCAGCGGGACAATTCCTTTCCAGGGCAGCCCGGCCGCATGTTCTATGGTGCCTTTATTGATATTGCCCATCGGAGCACCAATTCCATATCCTATAAGCTCTGCACCATTACCCAGCTTCTGACCTGTAACCATTATTTTTTCATACAACGCAGCAACAAATACTTCAATTTCCTCATAATGATTAGTTTTCAGACGGTCTTCACCCAGAATATTTCCTTCCCTGTCAACGAATCCAAAAACCGTATTAGTGCCGCCGATATCTATACCTACTGCTACCTCTTTTTTTGTCATGATTAAGAATTAATAACTTTTTGCTTACGTAAATATAAGTAAAGTTTGGAGTGCCTAAAGTTTAGAGTACTTAAAGTTAAAGAAAAAACCAGATTAATTGTAATATTCCGGAAAGTTGATATTTCCTGTTATTATCAGTAAGAAATACTACCTGCGTAGTCTGTCTTCCGGCAAAGTTTGATCTACCCGATACCGGGCAGATATTCATTTCCAACCTTTCTCGCCCTGACCGGTTTATCGAGGTTAATTCCCAGTGTGGTACCAGCTTCCACAAGGATATTCCACCCTGCTGCAAGCTGAATATATTCTGCATACTGCCCTCCCTCGGGTATAATAATTGTAGGGAACATAGTCTCTTCGGATGATACAGCTATGATAGACATTCCCACACCTTGCACAAGGCATTCATTAAATTTTTCCAGTTCACCGGGAAATGGCTCTATCCATATAAGTACTTCACTATTTTCCATTACCTCTTCTATTCCATGTACTGCAAATGTTCCTTCAAGGAAAGCCGATTTCTTCCTCGTAATTTCATTGGTCTTAAGAGCCAGCTCTTCAGCAACACCATTATTTCTTCCTGCAAAGTATATTACACTTGCTTTTTTTATAATATCTGTTATCCCACTCTCAATTTTTCTTGTAAGCGCTTCTTCCATCTTTCTGGAAAGATCATTCAGTCCCTCCATTTTCTCTCCATTCAGATCCCTGAGAATTGAATCATAGAAGAGTGCCTGCTCTACCACTGATTTGGTCGCTGCAACAGCTTCTTCTTTACCGCATCTCAATACATGTGTTGCAGTGGCAATCTCTTCAAGTTTTGTATTATTGTTTGCTGTCAGTCCAAAAACAGATGGATGATTCTTCTTTTTCAATGCATCGGCCAGGCGGATCACCTCCTTTGTCTGGCCGGAGTTTGAGGCCAGGAAAACAGCGTAATCGTCCAGTTTATATTCTTCTGCCTGTGTACATCCTTCAGTTGTCACAGGAATGCTTATCCCTTTCTTAAGCGCCGAATATATTGTCCTTTTTGCCGGCATTATCCTGCTGCTGCCCTCTCCTGTCAAAAATAGTCCTTTCCGTGACTTCACTTTCTCAGCAAAACCTGCAGCATCACCGGGATTAAACGACCTGACCACTGCAGGAGTCTGCATCATCTCCCTTACCAGGGCATATTTACTGTACTTTCCTTCTTTTAAGTTCATAGCTGGATCATTTTATTAATAAGAAATTCTGCCAGATCGCTCTGGACCTGAGGTTCCTTTTGAAATCCTCCGCCAAGATGCTGCCAGTATACTTCAGCATATTCCACTCCGGCCATCTTACCGTAGTTCCTGTTTCCTTCCAGTACATAACCGAAAAAATCATCCATCTTATGCATATGCTTCATAAGCTCTTTCTGCGAAAGATGATATCCGAGCATCTGTATCTTCGTTTCAATAGCAGTTGTCACATCAACAAAAAAGTGCGGTGGGGCTATCTCTGATCCCAGCGGATCAGATAATGTCAACGGAGATGTATGGTATAACAATGGTGTTACATCAAGAGGCTTTTCTTTAACAGGAATAGTATCGAGCGATGAAACCATAGCGGCTGTTTCGACAAGATTTGCAGTTGTTCTGTGATCAGTATGATAATCATACGGCAGATGTGTGAATACAATGCCCGCTCTTACTTTCCTCATCAATGAAATTGCCTTCAGCCTGAGATCCTTTGTATCAAAGAGAAAACCATCGGTGCCGCCAAGCATGTAGTAATCCGCATCGAGGACAGAAGCTGCCTTTCTTGCTTCCTCAATACGGATCCTGGCAGTCTCCTCCATTGTCATATTACAACCGCCAAGATCTCCCGGAGTCATGGTTGCAATAACGATACTGTATCCCTTATCTTTTAATAATTTAAGTACTCCTGCATTCCAGGCCTCAGCATCATCGGGATGTGCATGGAAGGATAATGCAACTTTGTTAAACTCTCTTTCCATATATGTTCTTTCTTTAATCCTTTCCGGCAAAAATACTCTCGAGCTTCACAAACCCGGGAAATTCTCCGGTAAGAGGTTTCATATAATCAATAAATGAGGGAGACACATGATTACCCTCAGCATTAAAATACTCTGATGGCATCGGTTTTGCAGACACAGCAACCTCCCTGAGAGGGACCTGCCCGAATTCAATTGTATACGGATCATTCGATATCCTGTTGATGCTCACCATCACTCCGGATTCGCCTCTCCCTGCAATTCTTACTGCTTCTGCACCACATCGGTATGCTTCATCAAGGTCGACAGACGACGATCGCACAAAGTCACTCATTATAAGCGATTCCGTGATTTGAAATTCTCCCCTGTATCCAAATTCATCCGTTATCATCCTGTGAAGACTTAAGCCGACACTGGCACCTCCCATTGCACCAAACTCAATATTGTCAAATTTATCCTTCTCCCTGGCTGAACTCACCGGTGTGCCATCAGGATATTTCAGCCCTTCACCACATACAACAGAGACCCAGCCAAAAGTGTTTATGCAGGCATTAACCTCCGTTAAGAATTTCTCCCTGTCAAAATGAAATTCAGGAGCATAAATAAGATGCGGGGCATCCTCCTCACTGCTCCGGGCAAGGGCAGTAGAAGCTGCCAGCCACCCGGCATCCCTTCCTATTGTCTGGTAGATTACAAACCTGTCTACTTTCTGCATGTCCCGCGCCAGTATTCCCGCCTGCATAACATTGAGGATATTTGACCTCGCCGCAGAGGCAAAACCCGGGGTATGATCAGTACCAAAAAGATCATTATCAACTGTTTTAGGTATCCCTATACCTGCAAGCTCATACCTCTTTCCCGTGCAATAGCCTTCGATCCTGTTGATCGTGTCCATTGTATCGTTTCCCCCGATCAGGAAGAAATACCTGATATTATATTTCTTAAGTATGTCAAGAATGACAGGAAGGTCCTCATCCTGGACCTTATGACGTGAAGACCCCAATGCTGAAGACGGGGTGCGGCGTAATCCCTCAACTATTTTAGCAGGCTGCCTCCCAAGGTCGTAAAGCCTTTCCTGCATGAACCCCTCAATGCCAAACTGCATACCGTAAATTTCACCGGTAAAAGAAGATGCCAGAGCAGCCTCTATGACCCCGGCAAGACTTGAGTTTATCACTGAAGTTGGTCCCCCGGATTGCCCAATAAGTGCATTGCCTTTAATCATTCCTTGTTTCATTATTGCTGCAGATTGCTGCTCCACTCTGACTGCCAGGCGTCCTGGAATCTGCAAAACTTAGTTAGTTTTAGTTCGAAACTTAACGAACCAAAAATAATATTTTTTCTCCCTTTTTCCTAAAGTAAATCCTCTAAATCAACTCTTTCCAGGCCAGGGCAGCTGCTCCCAAAACTGCGGCATTTGTCTCTGGGATGCCCGAAGGAAGGATCTTTACAGTTCCTTTAAATATAGGTTGGACATTCTCATCAACATATTTTCTGACCGGGGCAAAGAGCATCTCGCCAGCCTGCGCAAGTCCACCAAAGAGGAAGACTGCTTCCGGACTTGAGAAGCCTATGGCATTAACAATACCGAATGCCATTATTTCAGCAGTATAATCAAGAGCCTCTACAGCTATGGGATCATTTTTTGAAGCGGCTTCAGCAATTATCTTTGATGTAAGGTCAGAAGGCTGAATATCTCTTAAACTGCTTTTTTCCCTCATCTCACTCAGCATATAGAGTACCGTGCGGACAAGACCTGACGCCGATGCATAGGTCTCATAGCAACCCTGCCGCCCACATCCGCAATCTCTCCCGCCGGGCACCACTATTGTATGGCCCAGCTCTCCTGCAAAGCCCGTATGGCCGTAAACAACCTCCCCATTAATCACAATACCACTGCCAAGACCGGTACCAAGAGTGAGAATAATAAAATTCTTCATTTCCTTTGCTCCCCCAAAGATCATCTCTCCCATCGCGGCAGCATTAGCATCATTTGTTATACTTACAGGCACATCGATCTTCTTCCTGATATAATCAGCAAGAGGAACAATTCCTTTCCACACAAGGTTAGGAGCCAGCTCGATAGTCCCTTTATGATAATTTGCATTGGGAGCACCTATACCGATACCTGATAGTTTAAGGTCCTTGCTACCATCAGCCAGCTTATTTATTGCTGCTGATACTGCTGAAACAAAATCCTTTATCTCAGGATAATCAGTTGTTTTAAGACTGCCATGAGACAGGATCATACCTGACCTGTCAACCAATCCGAAAACAGTATTGGTCCCTCCGATATCTATTCCTGCTACTACTTCCTTCATAAATAAAATATTATTGGTTATTAAATATTGTCCTGGTAATTAATCTCCGACATATAATTATTTTTTCACTCCTCTGTTGGCCCTTAATTTATCTTCCTTAAAATTTCGCTCCTGGACACTCCAGTCCTGCGTCAGCTCCCAGCCGGTCTTTAACTCTATTTCTCCTGGCTGGTAGTATGAAACAGGCTCCGGTTGCCGTCTCAAATCATAGTCTCCGGTTGTCCATTTACCGTCGCCATTTAAATCATAAACAGCACGAACCCTGTACACACCATTGTCAAGAAGAGGGAATTCCACAAGCCCGTTACCCGGGAATTTTTTCTGGCTTAATAGCTTTTCAGCCGAGGTAAGCAGTTGTACTATCAGGTTACCTTCATTATTCTGAATGTTCAGGATAAGCTTGTTATAAGAATCTGCTTCACGCACTGAAAATCTGACCCCGGTTGAATCTGTATTCTCGTTATATATATTGCCAAAGGATGCTGAATCTGCAATGAACAGATAGTCTTTCCCCGGTAATAATTCTGATAACAGGAAATACCTGCATGTGGTCAGTGAGTCTCTGACCACACTGAAAGGAATGCTTGTCCTGCTTTTTTCATCTAACTCATAGATCCTGATACGCGTAGTATCGGGCTGCCTGAGAGGGGTTTGCGAATTGATCACTATCTTCTGACCCGGTTTTAAGGCACGGCTGAATACATTGGACTCAACTTTATAAGGCGGTTTTTTTACCTTCACTGACCTTGGCACACGTGGCTCGAGAAACCTCATCGGGATAGTATCTGTCTTATAACCCAGGAGTCCCAGGGTATCGGTAAAGGGATAGGACAAAACAGTTTCCAGCTGTTGCTGTAAATAAAGAGTGGTATCAGTGAGCCAGACGTTTAATGTATCGCGGTACCGGCTCGTCTCGGTAAAATATCCTTTACCATCCGATCCGGGAACTGAAAATTCAAGCTTCATACTGTCAGGAGGTCTTGAAAGAGTGTACATTAACCGGTACTTAAGATCCCTGGAGGACCCTGTTAAATAATGCTCCTTTCTCTCTGCCTGGAAAAGAAAAAGCCTATACTCACCTTTAAGAACCGATGGCTCAGCTGTTCTGCCTATATCTTTCTTTATGGCAGAAGTGTCTTTTACTACAGGAAGGTAATTGTTACTTACCGTAACATCAATAGGAGAATTCATAAAAGCAAATTCCTCATCATGCAGGTTATAGTTCTTGCTGTTGTCAATATCCTTCAATGCGAATAAATTATAGCGCCCCGGCCGGATATTGTCTAGCCTGAAATATCCGCCCGGACCCACTCTAGAAATGTAATCCGGCAACAGCTTAACCACGGCAGAATCGTTAAGGTTCCTGTACATAAGCACAAGGGTGTTCTCAGGTGCCTCAAGGTTGAATGCGTTATACACATTACCTGTAACAGACAAAGAATCAATGACAGGACCCGTTGAGAAAACATAGCTGTAATTATTAATGATATTACCCTCGTTCAGGTCCCTGATTGCATCCTGAAAATAAAATGTATAAGTGGTACTGTCTGCTAACTCATCTTCAAATTCAACATTCACACTTCTCTTCTTTATAAAGACCCTGGGCTTCTTTTTCATGGGAGGCGATACCATGAATTTTTCATTTATATTATCAAGAACAACATACTCATCGAAAGTAATTGAGAAACTTGTGCCGCTAAAGTTCCTGGTACCATTCTCCGGAATACATTGTACAACAACAGGAGCTTGCCTGTCCCTCGGACCACCCGATGGCGAACTTATTTTTGCACAGGCTCCGGCCACAAGAAAGATAGCGGCCGGCAGAAAAAATCTGGAAAAAATATTCCTGTACATATATTTGTCCACTTATAAGAAATACAAACTTACATCATTTTTTTAAAGATAGATTTCGTTACCGGTTTAAAACCCCTTCTGATATCCCTGGTTTTAATTATGATCAATGATAATAATTTTTAACTTTGACCAGTTCTTAAGCAGTATATTATGCATTTACTTGTAATTCCATGGGACGTTAATCCGGAAATATTCCGTGTTGGCTCTTTTGCTGTTAGATGGTACGGTCTTCTGTTTGCCTCTTCATTTTTGTTCGGATATATCATAATGAACAGGATATTTAAGAATGAGAACCTCGGTGAGGCAGTTCTGGACCGCCTGACAATCTATATGGCCCTTGGCACTATAGTGGGAGCCAGGCTTGGCCATTGCCTGTTCTATGAACCTGGCTATTATCTCCAGCACCCCATGGAGATCCTCATGATCTGGCACGGGGGCCTGGCAAGTCATGGTGCAGCTATCGGCATCCTGATAGCGCTCTGGCTGTTTACACGAAAAGAGAAAAAGGAATATACCTGGGTCCTTGACCGTATTGCAATTGTGGTAGCCCTTTCCGGATTTTTTATTAGGATGGGTAACCTGATGAATTCCGAGATCTATGGTGTTGAAACAACAGTCCCCTGGGGATTTGTTTTTCTGAGAAACCATGAAGTTGCCCCGAAACACCCCACACAAATATATGAAGCACTGGCTTACCTGTTAATATTTATACTGCTGTACAGGATATACTGGTCGAAGAAAGGTGAACATATTCAGGGAGTTCTTATAAGTCTCTTATGTATCCTTGTATTTACAGCCCGTTTCTTTATTGAATTCCTGAAAGAGGATCAGGTCGCATTTGAGGCAACCATGAAACTTAACATGGGCCAGCTACTTAGTATCCCTTTTATTCTGTTGGGTATTATCGGCCTGTACCTTAGTATAAAAAGGGGCAAACGAATCGAAATTAAGAAATAACGGACCTATTTTCTTATTATTCCGTAAAACAGGACATCCAGTATGGCATTGAGTCTGTGTTCAATGTGATCCTCCTTCCTCTGCCAGAAAAGAGGCACTTCCAGTCCCTTCAGCGCTGTCTGAACAGCCATGGCTGTATATTCACTGTTTTCTATATTAAAGACTTTCTTCCTGGCGCCATCGTATAATATCAATCTGAGAATAGCCAGTTCCTCACGGTCGTACTTTTTACGGATGGCCTCTATAAAATCATAATGATCAAGGTTCTTGTCAAATATTGTATTATAATAATTGGAAAGCTTTTCGAACGACTTCATCCTTACATAAACATAATTTTTCATTTTACCGACAGGTGACTCGACTGATTTGATAGCTGCAGTAAGTTCATTTCTAAGAATATTAGCCTCATATAATACAACAGATTTAAATATCGCTTCTTTACTGTCAAAATAGTAATAAATGGAGCTTTTACCTATTTTCAGTGCTTTGGCTATCTCATCCATTGTGGTTTTCTTAAATCCAAAACGGCTGAATATTTGCCGGGCTGAAATAATTATCTTAATCCTAAACTCCTCTTTATTAACCATATCGGCTGCTTCTTTGAATTCTCTTTCCCAGCTTACAAAGATAGTACATTAGAAAAATTATCCAAAACTCCGAATATATGGTTCGAAAATTCAAATAACGATTATAAGACAGCAGGCAGAGGAACCGGATCGGGGATGCTATTTGGGTTCCTATCTTCTGATTTCTGACTTTCAATTTCCGACTTCCGACTTCTTATTAACAAAATACCTTAATATTTAGTAATTTTGGTATCTGGTACTAACCGGGGAAGGACAAATATATCAGGATGAAGATCGACAATAAGGACTGGCAGAGTATATGGCTGAATGAATCGGATACTGCCATTATTAACGTCATTGACCAGCGAAAACTCCCATTTTTTTTCGAAATAAAGGAGCTGCGGTCTGTTGACGATATTTTCGCAGCTATTGAAGATATGACTGTTAGAGGTGCCCCTCTGATAGGAGCTGCCGGAGCATTTGGAATATATCTTGCAACACTTGAGATCACGTCTCAGACCAATATACGGGACCATCTCGCCAATGCTGCCCGTTACCTTGTATCGTGTCGTCCGACAGCAGTAAATCTTTCATGGGCCGTAAACTATGTTACAGGAAAGTTAACTGACGACCTGAGCCTGAGAAGCCTGTCAGAAAAAGCTCTTAAAGCGGCACTCGAAATTTGTGAAATGGAGAAGGAAAACTGCAGAAAGATCGGTCATTACGGACTGGGAATCATTGAAAGCATTCATAAGAAGAAGAACGGGGAAACTGTTAATATACTCACTCACTGTAATGCCGGGTGGCTGGCATGCATAGATTACGGGACAGCCACAGCCCCGATATATCTCGCACATGATAAGGGAATCCCCGTGCATGTATGGGTCGATGAAACGAGGCCAAGAAACCAGGGATCAATGCTCACCGCCTGGGAGCTTGGTCAACATGGTGTTCCTTATACTTTAATACCGGATAATACAGGCGGGCATCTTATGCAACAAAAGAAGATTGATATTGTTATAGTTGGTAGTGACCGTGTTACATCGACAGGAGATGTTGCCAATAAGATCGGTACATATCTGAAGGCGCTGGCCGCTCATGATAATAATATACCTTTTTATGCGGCACTGCCATCAACATCAATTGACTTCAGTATTAGAAACGGACTTGAGGAGATTCCTGTCGAAGAACGTGATCCGGAAGAGGTGACACATGTTACCGGGTTCGCAGGCGGTGAAATAACGTCCGTAAGGATTTGCCCGGATAACGCAATGGCTTCTAACTTTGCATTTGATATTACACCTGCCCGTCTTGTGACCGGTCTAATAACAGAAAAAGGGATATGCGGAACCAATGAGCTTAGTATAAAAGAGATGTTTGCAGATAAATTTAATTAAAATGGAAGGGGTAGTAAAATTCAATTGCCACTGGAACCAGTCGGGACCCGTTATTTCCGACGATCAGTATGAGATAATTAATTACTGGAGGGAAATTTTGTTCAATATGGACCTGATAGGGGCATATGAGAACGGTGTCGGTTTTGGAAACATAAGCATGAGGATAAAGGGTAATAACCAGTTTGTAATAACAGGTTCGGCTACAGGAGAGATACCCGAGCTCGAACCCGGTCATTATGTTAAAGTAAATTCATTCAATATCGATGATAATGCTGTTCAGTGTGTCGGACCACTTAAAGCCTCATCGGAATCCCTTACACATGCTGCAATATATTCAGCCGACCCTGATACCAATGCTGTAATCCATGTTCATGATATTGACCTGTGGAACGAGTTGATATATAAAGTGCCCACTACAAATCCCGGGATGGATTACGGAACATCGGGACTGGCAAAGGATATACTGAGACTGTTCAATGATTCGGATGTATATGAGAAAAGGATCATCATTATGGCAGGCGACAGGGCAGGGATCCTTACCTTTGGTCACGAGATGGATGAGGCGGTAAATGTGCTTATGCAATACCTGAGAAAAGAGTAATGGTTAAAGCAGGTATCATAGGTGGTTCCGGACTTGAAAATCCGGAAATATTAAGATCAGCTGTGGAAAGAACGGTTACAACGCGGTTCGGAGCTCCCGGATCACCTCTTATCTTCGGAAAGATCGGCAATGTTGATACTATTATTGTCTCCCGTCATGGTAAAGATCATACAATTCCTCCGTCACAGGTGAATAACAGGGCTAATATTCTCGCCCTGTCAGAAGCAGGATGCACACATATTATTTCCACAACTGCCTGCGGAAGTCTAAGGGAGGAGATAGAACGAGGCGACCTGGTAATACCGGATCAGTTTATTGACTTCACACGTTTTCGGCCGGTATCATTTTATGAGGAATTCACACCAGGGAAATTAAATCATACACCAATGGCAGATCCGTTCGACCAGGATCTCAGGAAACTTCTTTTCAGGACGTCCTTAAAGCTGGGACTTAAGGTCCATCCCGTGGGGACATTATTAACAATAGAGGGTCCCCGGTTTTCAACCAGGGCAGAATCAAACATGTTCAGGCTGTGGGGAGCTGATATTATTAATATGTCTGTTGCTCCTGAAGCAATCCTCGCCAATGAACTTGGCATCCCTTATGCAACGATTGCCATGAGCACCGATTATGACTCATGGAAATCGGACGAAAAACCTGTTACATGGGAAGATGTTCTTGATGTATTCAGTCAGAACGTTCATAATGTAATCCTCCTTCTGCAGACGGTCATCCCGGAAATCAGATGAAGGAAGATCTTTCTTTCAGCTTTGTCCCCTGATTATTAAAACTGATTCAGCCCTTCAAGGTTCTTGTAGCCTGTAGCCTGTCGCCTGTTACCTGTTGCCGGGATATTTACATTAATTTTTCCCTGAAAAAATCTATAGTCCTTTTCCAGGCAAGTTCAGCTGCGGCCTTATCATAACGCGGAGTTGTATCGTTGTGGAATCCATGGTTTACCTCCGGGTAGAAGTAGACTTTATATTCCTTATGATTCTCCTTCAGAGCTGCTTCATAAGCCGGCCAGCCAGCATTAATCCTGGTATCCAGACCAGCGTAATGGATCAGTAAAGGTGCCTTAATGGCAGGAACATCTTCAGCCGGTGGCTGACTACCATAAAATGGTACGGCAGCTGCCAGATCAGGTAACCTTACAGCCATCATGTTAGCAATCCCTCCTCCAAAACAAAAGCCTACCACTCCTACTTTCCCGATACATTCAGGTCCGATTTTAAGGTATTCGTAAGCAGCAATGAAATCTTCGAGCATTTCTGGCTGGCTGCGCTTTGCCTGTAATGTTCTCCCGTCATCGTCATTCCCCGGATAACCTCCAAGTGGAGTAAGAGCATCAGGTGCCAGAGATATGAATCCCGCCAGGGCGGCTCTTCGGCCGACATCCTCAATGTGAGGATTAAGTCCGCGGTTTTCATGAACAACAATAATTCCCGGTAACTTGGAAGGTCCATTGGCAGGCTTTGATAACAGTCCGCGAATTTTACCTCCTCCTTTCGGAGAATTATATTCAATGAACTCTGACTTTAACCTGGGATCATCAGGCCGGATCTGAATTTTGTCCTGATAGTTCGGAAGCATAAATTCCAGAATAGATGGTAATGTTAACCCTCCTACCGCATAAACCGATAATTTCTCAAGGAATTTCTTTCTGTCAATTCTGCTGTGCACATACTCATCATACAGATCATACATTTCCTGGTTAATATCTTCTGCCGTAATTTTCTTCATAGTACTATTTATTAATTTATCAGGTATTTCCCCTTTTGATTAATCCGTTATGATCCTTTTTTAGAATATTAACAATCTATTGAATAATTTTGTTTCATGCTGCGATGATTAACCCTGGATAAGGAGCAGGGATGTATAACGGTAACGAGGGATCCCGGGGTGATTAAGAATTTTTTTCATATGTTTATCGATGATTACTTACTATTTTAAAATATTATTTCTTTAGCTTGCCATAAACAAAAGTTCAGAAGTATGACAAAGCTTCAAATTGCATTTATCATCTTATTACTCTCAGCCTGTAACCAGGTAACCGACAAAAACGATAACCCGGTATTTGGCACAAACGATGAGGCATTGTGGATTACATACGGAAGAGAATTGCCCGCCAGCGATTCACTCTTTTATCTTGATCAGCCGGCACCTCTTTTCAGAAAAGAATTTAAACCCCGGGGCAGGATAGCAAGGGCAACTTTATATATAACCGCTGCCGGATATTACAGAACCACCCTGAATGGCGAAGCGGTCGGAAAAAATGTTCTTGACCCTGCCTGGACCGATTACAGCAAGAGGATCTACTACTCAGAATACAACGTAACATCTCTTTTAAATGATGACAATAATTGCCTGGGTGTTACACTGGGAAACGGTTTCTATAACCCGCTGCCGTTAAGAAAGTGGGGACGAAGGAATTTAAGAAATGATCTTACTGTCGGGAAACCGGCTTTTATAGCCAAACTGCGTATTGAATACAAGAATGGGACAACAACTGAAATAAATTCTGATACTACCTGGAAATATGCCTATGGTCCGCTTGTTAGGAATGACGTTTACATTGGCGTTACCTATGATTCAGGAAAGGAGATAAAGGGATGGAACGATACAGGATTTAATGATGAATCATGGGAACAGGCAATTGACGGGGGAAAACCGGGAGGAGAATTACAACGATCATTTTTCCCTCCGGTACAGATAACAGGAACCATCACACCTGTAAAAATTTCATCACCGGAGGAAGGATTATTTATTGTTGATATGGGAGTTAATTTTACCGGAACATACCGGATAAAACTAAGCGGTGAAACAGGTGACACAATTATTTTCAGGTTTGGAGAACGTATTTATGATGATGGAAGGCTCAATCCTATGACCTCTGTTGCCGGTCAGATTAAAAGGAAAGGAGCTGGGGGACCAGGATCTCCGGATATTGCCTGGCAGACAGATAGTTATATAATTGGAGAGAATAAAGACACCTGGTTCACACCTGATTTTACCTATCATACTTACAGGTATATGGAAATCGCAGGATTAAAACAGAAACCGGCGATCGCTGATATTGAAGGGCTTGCAATCAATTCTGATTTAACCCATACCAATAGTTTTTCATGTTCTTCAGAATTGTTGAATTCTATCCAGGAAGCTACGGTAAGAACATTCAGTTCCAACCTTGTAAGTGTTCAATCGGATTGTCCTGCCAGAGAGAAATTTGGCTACGGAGGCGATCTAAATGCCACCAGTGAATCATTTATTTATAATTTCGATATGCAGGATTTTTATCGCAAGACAATTTACGACTGGGTGGATGCAATGAACGGTTCCGTATTCATTGACACTGCTCCTTATGTCGGGATCCGCTATTGTGGTATAAGCTGGGAATCGGCTTTCCTTATCACCCAGTATTATCTCTTCCTGTATTATAACGATACAGCAATTGTTAAGGAGCTTTATAACATGGATAACAAATGGATGGATAAAGTGGCACATATTCATCCCAATCGAATAGTTGATGAGGGCCTCAGCGACCATGAATCCTTACTTCCCGTTCCGGTGGAGTTAACAGGAACAGGTCATTACCTGCAGTGTGCAGGCATCATGGAAACATTTGCTTCAATAATGGGCGATAAAGAGAAAGAAATGCAGTATAAGATGCTGAAGGAAAATCTAAAAGCACTTATTAAAGCTGAATTCCTGGATAAGCCCGTAAAGCAGACAATTAACCGGCAGACATTATTTTCCGCTTTGCTTTACCATGAGGTTGTACCTGATGACAAAAAAGATGCTATTGCGGATTCGCTGCTGAAAGCAGTTCACGATGGCCCTTCAGGGCATTTTAATACAGGTATTTTTGGCACAAAATACATTCTTGAATCACTTTCAGATAATGTATCTCCCGATACTGTTTTTAATATTGTCAACAGCACTGAATACCCCGGGTGGGGATATATGATCGACCGGGGAGCCACATCCATCTGGGAAACCTGGGCTGAGAGCGATAACACCTATTCAAATTGTCATCCTATGTTTGGTACTGTAACCGGGTGGTTTTACCGGTGGCTTGGAGGTATCCGCCCCGATCCTGCCTATCCCGGGTTTAAACGGTTCATTTTAGCTCCAAGCGTTCCTGCAGGACTAGAATATGTGAATTGTATTTATCAGTCTCCGTTTGGTGAGATAGTCTCTAACTGGAAAAGGGATCCTCAGGGTGATATACTTTATGAAATTACAATTCCCGGGAAGAGCAGTGCAAACATAATATTACCCCTGGCACGGTCTCAAAAAATTACAATTGAAAAGAGGGGCAACAACTTCGATCAGGGGAAGATTGAAGGATTAGAGTCGGGTAACTTTTCACTTGATGAAGGAGAATATTCAATTTCCGTATCTTCTGTTCTTGCAGTGCAATGAGGTCCTCATACACTTGAGACATTAAGCATCAATCCTGCTACGGTCCCTGAGGCGATACGGGCAAAGGCTATTGGCAGATCCCTGTCAATACGCTGTTGTTCTTCCCTGCTTCCTGCCTGTTTTATTGTTGTTCCCAAAGCATTAAAAAGGATGTCACCCTGAATTTCGGAACTCATGGATGTGATATCTTTCATATCACTGACAACTTCTCTTAGCTTAGGATTTTTTATCCCGGAAGGTCTTCTTACAAAAATCCTCGGTTCCGAAAATACATCATCTTCCAGAATTTCCTTCAGGATCAGATCTCCCACCAGTCCTGTTGCTCCTATTAAGATTGCTTTCATAGATTGTTAAACAGTTTATATTGCAAATTTAATTTAAAAACAGTAATATTGCAGTCCGTTTATTAGGGCCCATAGCTCAGATGGTTAGTAGCACCTGACTCATAATCAGGGGGTCGCTGGTTCGATCCCAGCTGGGCCCACAACAAGGCAGCCATTTGGGCTGCCTTTTTTATTTATCCCG
>CAYQBZ010000020.1:0-16996 GCA_964415855.1 uncultured Rikenellaceae bacterium | reverse complement strand
TGTCGAGAACGCTTATTTTTTTAACGGTCTTTGGCAGTACATCAAAGAAGTATTTTGAGGAGAAGGGGCGATAGAGGTGACAGGTTATCAACCCTGCCTTCTCACCATTGGAGCTGAGGTAGTCAATTGTTTCCTTCGTGGTTTCGGTTATTGATCCCATGGCCACAATTATATTCTCAGCATCGGGAGCACCATAGTAGGTAAAAGGTTTGTATTCCCTGCCGGTGAGCTTTGATATCTCGCTCATGTATGAATTAACAATATCCGGTATTGGCTCATAGAATTTATTTATTGCCTCTTTTGCCTGGAAAAAAATATCCGGATTTTGTGCCGTACCGCGTGTCACCGGGTGATCTGAATTCAGGGCATTATCCCTGAATTTACCGAGAGCCTCCCAGTCGAGCAGTTTTTTCAGGTCATCCTTTTCCAGGTATTCGATTTTCTGTACTTCAGCTGATGAGCGGAAGCCGTCGAAGAAATGAAGAAAGGGGATCCTTGACTTTATTGCAGAGAGATGAGCCACTCCGGAAAGGTCCATTATCTCCTGTACACTTCCGCTGGCAAGGATGGCAAATCCTGTCTGGCGTGTTGCATAGACATCGCTGTGGTCGCCAAAAATCGATAGCGCATGAGCTGCTACAGTACGGGCACTTACATGAAATACTCCGGGCAGCAGTTCTGCAGCAATTTTGTACATGTTAGGGATCATAAGAAGTAATCCCTGTGAAGCTGTGAATGTGGAGCATAAAGCTCCTGTCTGCAGAGCTCCGTGCAAAGCGCCGGAAGCACCTGCCTCTGACTGCATCTCCACAACTTTTACCTGTTCTCCGAAAATGTTTTCCAGTCCGTTAGCAGCCCATTCGTCAATGAATTCCGCCATGGTGGAAGAGGGTGTAATAGGATATATGCAAGCTACTTCGCTGAACATATATGCTACATGCGCAGCGGCCTGGTTGCCGTCGCATGTTATGAATTTTTTTGTTCCCATTGTAAAAATATATATATGATTTAAGTGAATTTTCTCAGTGATAAATGGCAAAGGTAGATAAAATTCCTGTTTTATCCTCCATTCATTGATACCAGGAATTCTTCATTTGATTTAGCCTGTAACAGCCTGTCGCGCAGGAACTCCATGGCTTCGACCGAGTTCATATCAGTAAGGAAATTCCTCAGCACCCATATCTTCTGCAACACATTTTTGTTAAGAAGCAGATCTTCTCTCCTGGTGCTTGAAGCAGGTATGTCTATCGACGGGAATATTCTCCTGTTGGAAAGTTTCCTGTCAAGCTGCAGTTCCATATTACCTGTTCCCTTGAATTCCTCGAATATCACATCGTCCATCTTGGAACCGGTATCGGTAAGAGCTGTTGCAAGGATAGTAAGAGAACCTCCGTTCTCAATGTTACGGGCAGCTCCGAAAAACCTCTTGGGTTTATGCAGGGCATTTGAGTCAACACCACCTGACAAGACCTTACCTGACGCAGGAGCGGTGGTGTTAAAGGCCCTGGCGAGCCTCGTTATCGAATCGAGCAGGATAACTACGTCATGACCACATTCAACCAGGCGTTTTGCCTTTTCCAGTACAATATTGGCAACGCGGCAATGCCTTTCAGCAGGTTCATCAAATGTCGAGGCTATTACTTCAGCCTTTACGTTCCTGGCCATATCAGTAACCTCTTCCGGTCTTTCATCAATAAGCAATATCATCAGGTATACCTCGGGATGATACCTGGCTATGGCATTGGCAATTTCCTGCAGCAGTATTGTCTTTCCTGTTTTGGGCTGGGCAACGATTAATCCCCTCTGTCCTTTTCCTATCGGGGTGAACATGTCTATTACCCTGACAGACAGGGAGCCTTCCCCTGGCTGGCATAATGTGAATTTCTCATCGGGGAACAGAGGTGTCAGGAAATCGAAGGGAACCCTGTCACGTATAAAATCCGGGCTCCTCCCGTTAATTTCATCAATTTTGATAAGAGGGAAATATTTTTCACCCTCTTTGGGAGGCCGGATCGATCCTTTGATTGTGTCGCCTGTCTTAAGTCCGAAGAGCTTGATCTGCGACTGGGATACGTATATATCGTCGGGAGAGTTAAGATAATTATAGTCGGGTGACCTGAGAAATCCGTAACCGTCGGGCATTATCTCAAGCACTCCGGTATTGTATATTATACCCTCAAAATCATAAGGCTTCTCTTTCTTTTCCTCTTTATTATTCAGGTGTTCTGCCGGCAGGTCCTTTACCGGGGGCTCAACAATAATATCACCGAAATTAATATCGTCAGAAGGTTTGATATCATCCGGCGGGGTATCTGTGTCGTTAACAGCCATCAGCTTTTCTTCCGGCGGTTCCTGGACATGTACAGTCTTTTTCTCTTCCTTATCCCTGATACGATCATTATGGGCGGGCCTGTTCTCATTTCTCCCTTCAAATGGCCTGTTGTCTGTTTTTTTCCTGTGGGATTTTATCTCCTCCACTGGTGCTTCCCGGGTCTTTCTGACCTCAGTCACACCTTCTTCCTTGTCAGTAGGGCTTGTATCCGGCTTTTTCAGGTCGTCGGGCGAGACTGAGATAACAGATTCAAGCGGACGCGGAGCTGTCGGTTTGTTTGTCCTGGGACGTTTTCCCCTACGGCCCTGCGAATCAGATACATGCTTGTTCATCCTTTGTGACGTAAATGAATCCTTTTTGTCGGATTTCAAGTCGGGTTTATCTCCTGATGCACCTATGGCCTGCTGGTCAAGGATCTTATAAATCAAATCCTGCTTTTTCAGAGATTCTGCTTTTTTAATTTTCAGACCTTTTGCTATATCCTTTAATTCGGGAAGCAGTTTCTTACTTAACTCGAGAATGTCGTACATATTTTAATGATAATTGGAATATTAAGAGATCTTAATGATATTTTTTTTTGGAATCGCGGGACAAGATTGAATATGCACCCGTTGAATCATGCTACATCTGATTCACATATCCGAAAAACCGATGCAATATTAAATAAAATTGCCAATATAATTCCTATCTGATATAAATAAAAAATGCAACGGATTTTCTATCAAACTAATAATAATTTGATATTCAATATGTAAATATAATATATGCAAGTTAGGAATAAACTATTATTTATCAAAAAAAATCGGGGTAATATGTTGTACAATAGCATTTTTTTATTAAAATTGTGCCTAATGCCCTGGATCATGTTGCAAAATTAAAACCTGACCTTCTTATGCGTCAGCTCAAGATAACAAAGCAGGTTACCAACCGTGATACTCCTTCGCTCGATAAATACCTTCAGGAGATAGGCAGGGTAGACCTTATTTCACCGGATGAAGAGGTTATTCTGGCCAAGGAGATAAGGTCCGGTAATACAGAGGCCTTGAGTAAACTTGTCAAAGCCAACCTGCGTTTCGTAGTATCTGTGGCGAAACAGTACCAGAACCAGGGGATGAGCCTTCCTGACCTGATCAACGAGGGCAACCTGGGACTGATGAAAGCTGCACAGAGATTTGATGAGACCCGCGGATTCAAATTTATCTCATATGCTGTATGGTGGATACGCCAGGCCATCCTTCAGGCTTTAGCCGAACAGGCAAGGATCGTCCGCTTGCCTGTTAATAAGATCGGGTCGATTAACCGGATAAACAGGGCATTCTCGCGTCTTGAGCAGGAATATGAAAGGGAGCCTTCCTCCCAGGAGATTGCAGATGTACTTGAGATGATCCCTGAAGAGGTCAAGGATGCGCTTAAGACAAACGGCAGGACAGTAAGCATGGATGCTCCCATCAGCAGCGAGGAAGATAACAATATGTATGATGTGTTGCAGAGCTCCGATACTCCTAGTCCCGATAAAAATCTTATTAACGAATCGCTTGCATACGAGATAGAGAGAGCGCTTAGTACTCTCTCCCCCAGGGAAGCAAAGGTTCTGAAGCTGTATTTCGGACTGGGCATGAAGCATCCATTTACCCTCGAAGAGATAGGAGAGGAGCTGAGCCTTACAAGGGAACGTGTCAGGCAGATCAAGGAAAAAGCGATAAAGAGAATCCAGTTCACAACTCGCTGCCGGATACTGAAAACATACCTCGGTTAACAATTTGTTTCTATCTTTGTGCAAAATAATCTTAAATGGACCATCTTGTATCTCCGTCCCTTCTGGCTGCCGATTTTAGTAATCTCGAGAAGGATATAACAATGGTGAACGGCAGCCTTGCGGACTGGCTTCATATGGATGTAATGGATGGAGTGTTCGTCCCGAATATATCCTTTGGTTTTCCGGTGATTGAAAATGTTAAGAAGATCTGTACGAAACCTCTCGATGTACACCTGATGATAATAGATCCCGACCGTTTCTTAACCAGGTTCAGGGATGCCGGGGCAAATATTCTTACTGTACAGTATGAAGCATGTGTCCATTTGCAAAGGACAGTAACAGAGATACATAGCCTGGGGATGAAAGCAGGAGTGGCTGTGAATCCCCATACTCCCGTTTCACTTCTTAAAAATACTCTCCCTTATATCGATATGGTACTTATTATGACAGTTAATCCGGGCTTCGGGGGACAATCGTTCATTGCGGAAAGTTATAATAAGATCAGAGAACTCAGGGAGATGATCGGTTCAGGCGGTTACGATGTTATGATAGAGGTTGACGGAGGTATAGATACGGAAAATGCTTCCATGCTCATTGAGTCAGGTGTAAATATCCTTGTTGCCGGTAATTCAGTGTTCAACTCTGAAAACCCTGCCGAAACGATAAGAAAGCTAAAACAGCTGGATTAGTATTAATTAATGTGATTTAGCCTCACGTCAGGCTGATCGGAGGTATATATTGTACCGGCACGCTTGGTAACATATTGTATTATATCCTGAACCTGCTCAGGATCGAACCACTTTATATCCCTGTCCTTGTTCCACCATGTCAGCTGCCGTTTGGCATACCTTCGGCTGTTCCTTTTTATAAGCTCTATAGCTTTGTCGCGCGATATCAAACCATCAAAATAATCAAAGAACTCCCTGTAGCCTACACTGTTAAGGGCATTCAGGTTACGATACTTCATAAGTCCTTTTACCTCTTCTTCCAGGCCATTTTCAACCATGCTGTTAACCCTGGCATTTATCCGGGCATACAGATCAGCCCTGTTCCTTTTGATGCCTACCTTTATAATAAAGAAATCTCTTTCTGTTATCTTCTCCTTCAGGTAGGACGAATAGGGACGGCCAGTACTTTCACATATTTCCAGAGCTCTCATTATTCGCTTGGGATTCCTCAGGTCAACTTTTTCATAATGTTCCCGGTCAAGAATCTTCAGGGCGAACCTCAGACCTTCAATACCTTCTTTGTTATATAATGAGATGTATTTTTCACGGACTGAATGATCGATATCAGGAATATCATCTATGCCCTTACAGACTGCATCTATGTACAAGGCTGAACCACCGGACATTATGACAATATTATTCTTTTTAAAAAGAGCAGGAAGCAGCTTCAGCACATCCCTCTCGAAGAGGCTGGCGCTATAATAATCATTAACCGACATGGTTCTGATAAAATGATGCCTGGCTTCCTTAAGCTGGCTCTCAGAGGGCACTGCTGTACCTGTTCTCATTTCCCTGAAGAACTGCCTTGAATCGGCGGAGATTATTTCAGCATTGAAATGCCTGGCCAACATCAGAGAAATATCAGTTTTGCCAACCCCTGTCGGACCCAGCAGAACTATAAGTAAATTTTTCATTGAATTTAACCTGCCGGGGCTTATTCCTCGTCTTCTTCCAGGTTTTCTATGCCATCAAAATCGGGTAGTGAATCCTCATCATCACCGTTAAGAAAGAGATCGTCGACGTCGGGCTCATCCTCATCATCATCGTCATCGGAAACAACTATTGTGTTATAAAGCTTGCGCGAGCTGCTACCAAAAATCACCTGTTTGGGCGGGATGCCCTTCGAGTTTGTGCATGAAGGATACTCACGGTCCTCTACCTCCTTTTCCTCACCGGTATACTCTACAAAAAGCGATCTTTCATTGAAAAAATCAAAAACGTAAAGTAATTTCTGATTTTTGCGGAAAATAATGTCTTCAAGTACAGCAACTTCCATAGTAGATGAACCTGTTCCCATATCAAAAAGAGTAAATTCCTCTTCTTTTTCCCAATTGTCTGTTGCCATAAAAAATGAGGCCAGCTGTGATTTATCAAACTCCAGTTCATCCTGAAGGAGGTTGTGAAAATCCATTAATGTATGGGTGTCAAGAAATTCAAATTCCCTGACAAATGACTCATCTTCATCTGATAACACTACAAATTTGTAAACCATAACATCTTTTAATTCAGTGGGTGCAATATAATATTTTTTAGTTTACAATAATCCTGATCTAATTTTTTTTAGAAGAAAATCTATTATGTCAATCCCGTCGGCATAGTCCCACAGGTCTGGCGACTGGGACTGTCCGAAAGGAATATGTTGCCTTCCCACTATGCATTGTATACTGTTCTTCAAAGACTCAGCAAGCTCTTTAACATCTTCCGGAGTTTCATAAAACTCGTAATACAGTACTGAAACGGGGGAAGAAATTTCATGTGACTCTTTCATATGCAGAAAGCCATTATCAAAATAGCTTTCCTTATTTACAAGATAAACGGCCTTGCAGTAGTCGTAGTTACTGACATATTTATTATGATATGCCAGATCTGAATATCCTGCCCATTTGTTTGCTAGAGATACAATATCATATCCTACCGGGATATATATTTTCGATACATTCCTGCACCCCAGTCCAAAATAAGAAAAGATATCATCACCAAGGTCAATCAATTGATCACCAGTCTCATGACCATCAATAACGGCAATGCTGTTTCTGTTCTTTCTTATTATATGAGGGTATTTGCCGAAATAGTAGGCGAAATACCTCGAGCTGTTGTTGCTCCCGCTTGCAATTACCGCATCGAACTTTGTGAGAGCGCCCTCTGTGAAATCGATTCTGTCAGTGAATTTATTATTTATGCTGCACAGGATCTCACTTATCAGTTTTATAAGTTCGGAATCTTTCGAACTGGTCTTTGCCTGTATTTTATTACCGGATATAAGAACTGAAAGGAAGTCGTGAAATCCCACTAATGGTATGTTCCCTGCCATTATCACTCCAATCCGTGCAGGAGCCTTTTTTTCAGGAAGAAGAGGATAGGCTTTTGTCCAGGTCCTTAAATTTTCTTCAGTCAGCTTTTCGGCAATGGCTGTTATGGCTTTCCTTACATTGCCCGGAGTGAACCATGGATTCAGGTTCTGCTGCTTATCAATAGCAAGCTTTATTCTGTTTCCATATTTTCCACCATTGTCAGCCAATGTATCCCGGAGAATCTCTCCAAGTCCGGCAAATGCTGTGATCCTTTCTTCCAGATCCATTATTCCGTTATTGTAGCTGGTAAATTTATGGAATTTATAGCAAAACATAATTGCCATGGAAAATAACAATAGGGACAGATCGAAAACTGTCCCTACCGTAAAATACCAGCCAAACTAACAGATCAACAGATCCACATATCAACAGGAATAACCGTTATTATTTAAGGGCAAAGGTTATTGGTAACATATACCAGACGGGTACCTTCTTTCCATCCTGCATGGCGGGTTCGAATTCGGGAAGTGTACTTACTACCCGGATCGCCTCTTTATCCAGAGCGGGATCAACACCACTGACTACACTTATCCGGTCCACACCTCCACCGGAATTGATACAGAACCTGACTATCACTTTTCCCTGGATACCTTCCTTAACCGCATCTTCCGGATATTTAATATTCATTGAAATGTAATTAATCAGTTCCCGGTCCCCACCTGGGAATCGGGGCATTACTTCAGCTACCCGAAGGGGTTCATCAGCCTGTTGCCCGGTTGATGCCAAAGCGGCCGGCGGTGGTGCTGGCATAGCGGATTTGCCGGCAGTATTATCACCTTTAGTGCATGACAGTAAAACCAGTATTGAAAAGATCAGGGTAGTAATAAAGATACCCGACATACAGATAATTTTTGTTTTGTAAGTAGCTTTTGATTTCATGGCATAATTTCTTTTGGTTAAACATATATTTATTTTCATTCCCTGTCGGATGGATTATTCCGGAGTGAACGTTACGGTAAGCGGGTAGGAGACAATAACAGGTTTCCCATCAAGTTTTCCGGGCTTCCATGCCGGCAGAAGCTTAATAACCCTGATGGCTTCTGCATCCATTTCGGGATTTATCCCTTTTATCACCGATACATCACCAACTGATCCGTCGGGGTTTATGGCAAAGCGTATGTAAACTTTGCCTGATATTGCAGCCTCTCTTGCCTTATCCGGGTAAACCAGGTGGGACTCTATAAATTTATACAAAGCTTTTTCTCCTCCCCGGAAAACAGGTACCTTATCATAACCTGCGGGTGGTGGTGGCGGTGGCGGTGGTGGTTGTGAGGGCTGAACTTTTGATCCTGCTTTTTCTCCATTTTCGGCTAGTGCAAAAGTGATAGGAACCATATACCACACATCAACAGGTTCACCCCCCTGTTTTCCCGGCTTAAACTCAGGGAGAGTGCTTACAACTCTTATTGCTTCCGCATCCAGGGCAGGACTTACTCCTTTGAGAACGGTAACCCTGTCTATACTACCTTTGGAGGTGATGCAAAATCTGACTATCACTCGTCCCTGGATACCCCTGTCTTTTTCTTCATCCGGATATTTGGTGTTTTTGGCTATGTAATCAAGCAACAGGCTGTCACCACCTGGAAACTGTGGCATTTCTTCAACAACAACAAAGGGTGCTCCCTCCTCATGGACCACGGGGGGTCGTGGAGTGAGGAGGAATTCGTATGTTGTTCCATATAAGCACTTTACTGGTTTTCCGTTTAACTTGCCCGGTTCCCAGTCCGGCATGTGCCTGGTAAGCCGGATCGCCTCTGCATCGAGTGAAGGAGATGCCCCTCTTATTATTTTGATATCCGTAACAGATCCATCCTTATCTATAACAAATGTTACCATAACAAGTCCTTCAATGCCAAGCTTCTTTACTTTGTCAGGGTATTTCATATTAAGAGCCTTGAATGTTCTGAAAGCATCATTGCCTCCCTTGAACTGTGGCATATCCGGCAGGGAAGTATAAACTGTATCATTCCCGCTTACCTGGTAGCGGGACTGATACCCGGGATTTTCATTCTGTCCGGGGACCCGGGGTGGAGGAGGCGGAGGTGGCACAGGTGGTGGTGATGCTGTTTCTGATTGCATTTGCAAAGTCCTGTGGTCTGCTCCGAATCCTGAAGAGGATGTCAGGAGAAATGCGATAGCCGGTATAAAAATCAATAAGAAAATAACCGGTGATGTTTTGAGGTAATTCGGTGTATACATGATATTCGTTTTAATGGTTGGTTAACGATCATCCTGATCCGTTAAGATCTAATACCAAAGATATAACGAAATAATTAGTTATACAACTAAATATTTAATTAATTTAGTAAAATGATTGGATTGTGTTGTTATAAACGTACTATTCAAAACGAATGGTTGTGACCAATCGTTACCTGAGGGTGAATGTGATCGGTACCATATACCATACGGGAACAGCTACGCCACCCTGTCTTCCGGGCTCAAAAGCGGGAAGGGAATTTACCACCCTTAAAGCTTCCTGGTCAAGTTCAGGTGAAACACCTTTCAGGACACTGGCATGGCTCACTTCACCATTAGATGTAATACAGAACCTCACAATAACTCTTCCCTGGATATTCTGTTCTTTTGCTCCCTGGGGATATATGGTATGCTCACCTATATATTTCAGAAGCTCTGAATCTCCTCCCGGGAAGGTTGGCATTTCTTCAACCACAACAAATGGTTCGGGTTCTGTCTTTGAAACTACCGGTTTCTCATCCGGGGGAGGCGGTGGAGGAGGTGGTGTCGAGGATGGTGATGAATTATCATGGCTTGACTGTAGTTTTATTGTACCTGATAACGATTCTCTGTTTTGTGTCAGGTCTGCAATTTCCGAAGAGGATGACGGAAACGATAATGGATCAGAAGCCATCTGGGATACGACCATCATTGGGGACTCCCTTTCAACTGCCTGTTGTTCAGACTGTCCGGGTATCTCTTTGTAGGCTGAGATAGCCAGGAACACAATGGCTGTTACAGGAAGAACAAGAAGTAATTTTACATTTGCAAGCGACGATGTGGGTTTTTTGGTCATCATTATCATCCTTTTCTTGATAAGTGACGGATTTGAGAAACTGTTTGTAAGGTTATAAGTTCTTGTCCTGAAGACCTGGCTTAGCAGCAGGCTCTGGTAATTCACTACCGGTACCCCTGAATTCAGGCAGTCAAGATCGGCCTGGTATTCATGTATGGCGCGCAACGATCTGTTAAACATATGTATTACCGGATTGAACCACTGAATGGCTTTTACCAGTTCAACAAAGATTATATCGATGAAATGATTCTGCCTGAGATGGTTTTGTTCATGCCTGATTATCTCTGCAGCCTCCTCTTCATTAAGTCTTGTATTTATAAATATATAACCCATGGCCGAGAAACCTGCTGTATTGAATCCATGGAACCTGATCAGCCTGCTTCCTGAGGTTTTTTGTTTTGTAATAAGTAACAACAGGTTAAATATATCTGCAACAAGCTTAAGGAAGAACAGGATGGCACCGATAAAATAGGCTGTATAGACAATCTGCATGGGATCTGCAAAGAAAAAACCTCCCTTCAGAGATTCGTTAGTATCTGAGACAGGTCTGACAAATACCTCTGAGAGGAGTTTTCCAAAAAACTGTATGTCGTGTGGCTTTAAAGTCTGCAGCGAGATTAATGGAAATATCAGTGAGGCTGCCATGGAAAAGAGGATATATGCTCTGTTGCGGGCATAGTATGTATCCCTGCTAAGCATTAAGGAATATACCATGTAAAATGCTGTCAGGTAGAAAGCAACTTTTACCATATACATTAGCAAGATATTCATTTCCTGGCTTTTTGTTTTTTCACTTCACCTTCCATAATTTTCATTATCTCTTCCATCTCCTTAAGGGATATTCCTTTCTCTCTGGCAAAGAAACTTACCATTTCTTCAAAAGAGTTTGAGAAGTAGTCATTCACAAAGGTGCTGAGATGTTTTTTTGAATATTCATCTTTTGACACAACAGGAAAATACTCATGGGTCCTCCCGTAAGCTTTATGTGATACGAATCCTTTGTCCTGGAGTATCCGGACAATTGTACTGACAGTATTGTAAGCAGGTTTTGGTTCGTCAAAATGTTCCAGTATCTCTTTGACAAAGCCTTTCTCTATTTTCCACAAAACCTGCATTACCTGCTCTTCTGCCCTGGTTAATTCTCTCATATGGTAAAATTTAGTTTATGATCTTATTATGTCTGGTCAATTTCAAATATACAACGAGTTAATTAGTTATGCAACTAAATAGGTCTGATATTTGAGTTGATCCAATAAAAATTTTCTACTATTCTCAAAACAGGAAAAAAAGTGTACTTTTATTATTTTAATGTTTACTGTCAGGAGCAGTTTCCTTATAGATGAAGCGGAGTATTTTAAAAACAGGTGTTTTCAGTGAGAATCTAAGGATCTCTTTCAGGGCGATTAAGTCCAATAAGGTACGTGCAGTACTCACAATTTGTATAATAGCTTTTGGAATTATGGCTCTGGTAGGGATACTTACTGCTATTGACGCTATCAAATCTTCGCTTACGAACCAGTTCACCATGATGGGGGCCAACTCCTTCACCATAACCTCGAGGGGAATGAATATCCAGATAGGGAACAGCAGGCAAAGGGCCAGGAATTTTTCGCGTATCTCATACCGGCAGGCGCTGGAGTTTAAGGAGCGCTTCAATGAGGCTGCCTGGGTATCGGTATCCTTCAATGCATCAGGTCTTGCCACTGTGAAATACGGTACTGAAGAGACAAATCCCAATGTGAGTCTCCTTGGAGTTGATGAGAATCACCTGTCGGTATCCGGTTATGAAATTGAATCGGGAAGGAATTTCAGCGCTGATGAAATTCAGATGACAAGGCATTCCGTGCTTATCGGTGCGGATATTGTCAAGGATCTCTTCCCGGCAGGAGTTGATCCTCTGGGGCAGGTCATAACCGTTGCCGGTTTGAAGCTTAAGGTTGCGGGAGTGTTAAAGCCCAAGGGTGCAAGTGCTGTTAGCGGTGACCGGGTATGTTTTATGCCGGTTACTACCGCAAGGCAGTATTTTTCGCGCCCGAATCTGACATACAATATTACTGTAATGCCTATTAATCCGGTGAACCTTGATATGATGGCCGGTGAGGCGGAGGCTTTATTCAGGATAGTGCGGAATCTGGATCCGAGGGATGAATCTGATTTTAATATCTCAAAAAGCGACAGCATCGTGAACCTCCTCCTCAAGAACCTGAGGTATGTCACTCTTGCCGCAACAATTATTGGTATAGTTACACTTTTCGGAGCTGCAGTGGGCCTTATGAATATAATGCTTGTTTCTGTCACTGAAAGGACGCGGGAAATTGGTGTAAGAAAAGCTGTGGGGGCAAAAACACAGACAATAAAGAATCAGTTCCTGTTTGAATCGATAATGATAGGTCAGCTTGGCGGTATATTGGGGATTATCCTTGGAATTCTCATCGGGAACGGTGTATCCGCGATGCTCAAGTCAAATTTTGTTATTCCCTGGATCTGGGTGATCACCGGCATTGTCCTTTGTTTTATTGTCGGTATTGTTTCCGGTTATGCTCCTGCTGTTAAAGCGGCCAACATAGATCCAATAGAAGCGTTACGATATGAATAAAATTATCAGAATATGGAAAAACATGTTATCCAGGAAGAACTGAAGAATTGTCCGGGTATCGTATATTATCCGGAAGAAAACAAGCTTGAAATCATGGGTCGTTCGATCCCTGAAAATCCCGAACTTATATTCAGGCGTCTTGATGAATGGATCACCACCCATTTTGACAATAACGAAGGGCTGGATGTAAATATACAGCTTGAATATATCAACAGCGGATCGTCCAAGTACCTGTATGAGATACTTAAAAGGCTTACGGGCTATGGCCGTTCGGGGAAACAGGTTAATTTAAAATGGTTATACGAGGAAGACGACGAAGCAATGCTGGAACTTGGGGAGCACTATCGTGATACGGCAGGCATTCCTCTTGAAATTGATATGATCGTATAAAACGGGCAGGGACGTTGCATGCAGCGTCCCTACCCTTATACAATTATGTTATAAATTATTTCATCAGCAGCGGGATAAGATCTGCAACCCTGCAGGAATAACCCCATTCATTATCATACCACGAAAGCACTTTGATCATTTTACCATTAACCATAGTACTGAGCGAATCAAATATCGATGAAGCGGTGGTGTGAATTACATCAACAGAGACAATAGGATCTTCCGTATATTCGAGAATCCCTTTCATAGTTGTTTCCGAAGCTTTCTTCATAGCTGCATTTATCTCCTCTTTTGTAGTTTCCTTCTTTAGAACCGCTACAAGATCGACCAGTGAACCGGTTGGTGTCGGCACCCTTATTGCCAGTCCATCCAGTTTCCCTTTCAGATCAGGAATGACTTTCCCTACTGCTTTTGCAGCACCTGTGGTAGTAGGTATCTGTGAAACAGCAGCTGATCTTGCCCGTCTGAGATCGGAGTGGGGCAGGTCAAGTATTCTCTGGTCGTTTGTATATGAGTGAATTGTGGTCATAAAGCCGCTCTCGATTCCAAAAGTATCATTCAGTACTTTTGCAACAGGGGCCAGGCAGTTTGTCGTACATGAGGCATTTGAGACACACTGGTGTTCAGGCTTAAGGTCGTGTTCGTTTACACCGAGTACTATCATAGCATCGATAGTATCCTTTGCAGGAACCGTAAGTATCACCTTTTTTGCGCCATTCTTAAGATGATCACCATAACCGCCTTTGGGACTCTCTTTCTTTGTAAAAATACCTGTTGATTCAATAACGACATCAGGTTTTTGTTTCCATGGGATATCAGCAGGATTCTTTTCTGCATGTACTCTCACCTTTGTGCCATGTACAATGATGTTCTCCTCATCATATGAGACACCTTCGTATCTTCCCTGTGTTGAGTCGTATTTAAGAAGGTGAGCAAGTGTTTTGGTATCGGTCAGATCGTTAATCCCAATGATCTCAATATCCGACTTTTCAAGAATAATTTTAAATACATTACGGCCTATTCTGCCAAACCCGTTAATAGCAACTTTAATCTTCGACATATCGGTAACATTTATTTGTGAATAATTTGGAATCACAAAAGTAATACTTTCTATATAAAAGACAAAGTGTAAGGGAAGTCAGTTAATCTTTTTTTTGCGAAAGATATTTTTCAGCTTGTTCGACTCCGGGTCAAGTGGATCGATTATGACTCCAAACCTGTAACTGACAAATAATGAGAAAAATATGGTTTTATTATCGTTGCTGGCCATAATCGGTATTTTTTTTGGAAAAGCGTTTATCTGTGCTCCCAGTTCGATGGCATGTATAACTTTATCTTCCTTGCTGTATTCAAAATTGAATCCTGCCTTGGCATACAGACCCGGCAGGACTTTTGTTTCATTCAGACCCTTTGAAAAAGGTGCTTTGCTGTATATATCAAGCGGAATAGCAATAGAAGTGCTGAATTTTTCTTCCTTTATCTCATACCCGTTGGATCCGACCTGATAAAGTACTTTATAATATATAGGTTTGTATATTCCCAGCACCGGTCCAGCCGAATAGAAGTACCTGATGGCAATTCCTCCAAGATCAGCCTTCTGAAACAGTTCATGCTGGTGACCAATACCTCCTCTAAGGAAAATGACAGAATTTAGCTTTCCAAAAACGAAAGTCCCGCCGGCCTGTGAATATATATTGGACAGTCTGTATTCTTTGGGGTGCTTAAGGGTGCCGGCATCGATCTCAAAGAGTCTTTTATTGAGGTAGTCAATTCTTTTGGCACTCCGGAAGCTTGCTCCGAATCCGTCTGAGTTCAGAAGGATTCCAAACGATCTTTCATTACGGAAAAAAACCTTCAGCTGTTCATCTATCTCACCCTGGGCAAATAATGAAACTTTACCTAATAATAAAATTACCGCTATTATAAGCAGCTTCTTCATATTAATGCTAACTTATAAATCTGAAGGAATAAGAGCAGGATTCCGGAAATCAGACATTCTGGTCTGCCTGCTCTGTGTCAGCCCTGGAATAAGCCGGACAATCCTTTCTGTTACATGAACTGACTATTAATGCTGCTACAAACGTAACTAAAAGCAAAACAGATACTTTTTTCATAAAAGGGACAATATTTAATTATCTACAAAAATAAACTTTTCATTCAAAAAACAATCTTTATGCCAAAAATAAAATTTCAAGTGAGATTAAGTTAAATTTATGCGGTTTTAACACTGTATAATAAAGCAAAACAGATATACCATCAAAATTGTTTAGCCCTTAACTTTTTTGTTTTCTGATTGTTGTTCATTAGATAACAAATTGATAAAAAATGAATAAAAAATCAGTAATATTATATGTATTAATTTATTTTACTTGTATGAGCGGAAATTCTTTTTCACAGGAGAAATTGCAGTTCTATGACCTTACAAAGGCAGAGGCTGATGTTATCAATAATAAGGGGACGGAATATCCCTTTACAGGGAAATATACCGATTTTAAGGGAAAAGGTACTTATTTATGTAAAAAGTGCGGGGCTGCATTGTATCATTCTGCCGATAAGTTTGAATCAGACTGTGGGTGGCCTAGCTTTGATGATGAAATAGACGGAGCTGTTACAAGATTTCCTGATCCCGATGGGATGAGAACAGAGATAGTTTGTACGAACTGTGGTGCACATCTCGGACATGTTTTCACCGGTGAGCACCTGACAGCAAAAAACATACGTCATTGTGTAAATTCCATTTCCCTCGATTTTGTTCCTGCCATTCTTGCAAAGGGAAGATATGGTACTGCAATTTTTGCAGGGGGCTGTTTCTGGGGTGTGGAATATTTCCTTCAGAAAGCTCCCGGGGTTATTTCGGTTACTTCAGGTTATACCGGAGGATCAGTAAGGAATCCTACTTACCAGCAGGTATGTACGGGAAATACAGGTCACGCTGAAGCTGTAAAGGTAGTGTATGACCCCGGAAAGACCTCTTATGAAAATCTGCTAAGACTTTTTCTTGAGATACACGATCCTACTCAGGTAGGAAGGCAGGGCCCTGATACAGGTGACCAGTACAGGTCGGAGATATTTTACCTGAATGATGTACAGAAGAGCGTTGCTGAAAAAGACCTGGGCATCCTGAGGGCTAAAGGATTAAAAATTGCCACAGCTGTTACAAAGACAGCTGAATTTTATCCTGCTGAAGCTTACCATCAGGATTATTACTTCAATAACGGGAAGCTGCCCTATTGCCATGCCTATACAAAGAGATTCTGAGGTTATTTCAAAATATTGAAAGATATGTCTGTAAATCAGTTATTTATTATTCAGCCTGAGGTGGCAGGTATATGGGCGGACCTTAGCTGTTACCTGTACTACTGCTAAAACAATATAATATTAATAATAAAAATTTTCACTTCTATTACCGAGAAGCCAGACAATCAATTAACTTTAGCAAGTTTTAATTGAAATCTATTCGGGGAAACATGGATCTCAGGTATCAGCGTGGCAGGACATTTATCAGGAAAGATAAAAAGTCGTGGCTTATTATACTGGGCATTGCTATAGCTCTCATTATACTTAAATCGGGTAAAGCGGTAGTAGATTATACATCATCTGATAAATATTGTATTTCCTGTCATATACATCCCCAGGCTGACCAGAGCTGGAGGTTGTCGTCACATTATAATAATCCTTCAGGAAATATAGCCCATTGTGTTGAATGTCATCTTCCTCCGGAGGGTCATGGCTATCTGTTTGCAAAGGCCAGGCATGGATTAAAGGATGTATACGGTTATTTCCTTAAAGACAGTGCCAAGATCGACTGGGAG
>CAYQBZ010000019.1:0-17313 GCA_964415855.1 uncultured Rikenellaceae bacterium | reverse complement strand
AGCCAGTACAAGAGATGGCTTTTTCACCATGGCACGCGCTATTGCTACCCGCTGGCATTCACCTCCGGAAAGCTGTGGCGGTTTGGATTTTACCTTTTCCGTAAGTCCCACCCAATCAAGTGCATCCATAACCATCTTATTCCTCTCGGATGTTTTGATTTTCAGAAGAAGAAGAGGGAATTCAACATTTTCGAATACCGTATGTACTGCAAGAAGATTATAACTCTGGAAAATGAAACCCAGGTTTTCCTTCCTCAGACGGGCCGACTGCTTTGCATTAAGGCTCCCTACTGATTCGCCAATTACAGTTACAACACCTTCAGTGGGCACATCAAGCGATCCGACTATATTAAGCATTGTTGTCTTGCCGGAACCGCTGGGACCGATGAGCCCCGCAAACTCCCCCTGGGAGAAGGCGATATCGATACCATTCAGTGCGGTGAACTGACCCTTGCCCATCGGGAATTTCTTTACCAGTTTTTCAATTTTGATGATTGGAGAATTTTCCATTTCATTTTATTTAATGGTTGAATACGAACATTATCTGGACACCTCTTCCTGCCATCAGGTTTTGTGTATCTCCCTGCGAAGGAAGCTGAAATATAACAGGATTCCAGAATGCCATGATGTACAGGATTGTCTTGTCATACTGCCTTTGCCAGTTCAGGAAACTGTAGATATCGCCGGTGCCCCAGTTATAAAAGAATATGGTGCTTAAATTATCAAACAATCCGACGGGGTAACTGACTGTCACCAAAGAAAAAATTGTATTATCGGAAAAAGCGAATGGCTCTTCATCGTATGAGGCCAGTAACTGCTCCGTCGCTACATAGATCCCGTTACCTGCCGCAAAAGTGTAATCGATGCCTGCGTTAAATACAAACTGGTTGGTATAGATACCCACATTCTTTGCTTTGTGAGAATACGATCCTTCTACCCACAAGCCTGTTTTAAGATCCCATTTTGCATCAATTCCTATTTTATTTTCCGGTATTTTCTCAAGGAAATCGATTCCCAGGTCCATATTACGGCTGTCGGCAACCCGGTGATGATAGCTGAACCCGACTTCACCGGACGGAACAGGTAACTGAACCCGTCCTCCGAATTCAGGTATCCTCCGGTTAACAGGTATGACCTCCCATCCCCTTCTTTCGTTATTGCCATATAATCCCCAGAGCCATATGTTTGCGTTATTAAGAAAGTAATACCTTGTAAGCAGTCCCCATACTCCGTCGGTCAGATGCAGGGGATCGCGGGGGTCCATCTGGTCAAACCACATCAAAGGCCTTATAATTGAGGCAGAACCGAAATTTATTTTCTGAAGCCCTGCCCTCACTTCAAGCTGATGAGATGAATACCTTACCCATGCCCGGTATGGTTTGATCTTGCCGGCAGAAGTCATGGTATCGAAAGGATGAAGTCCTGCACTGCCGAAAATATTAGCCGATACTTCAGTGTCGTACTGTCCACCGGTCTCAAGCGGCATGGCATAATTAAACTGAGGGATATACCTTGCTCCCCCCCAAAGAGGCAGGTCATTATCGCCATTAAGGTTTACCCATGATGATAACTGTCCGCTCATACGGAGGCTGTCCTGCCCGCAAATATCAACTACCACAACGTGAAGGAATATCAATATGTACAGATTCCTGGTCATCGATTTTTATTCATGTGCTGCGATCCCATAGGTGAAAAATTTTGTGATTTCCATTATCATATCCTGAGGATTATCATATAAACTGAGAAGCTCCTCATCGGTACACATGGGAATTAGCTTTTGAAACATATAAAGAAGAAATTCAGGTTTGAAATCTTCCCTGATCCAGCCCTTTTCCTGCGCGTAGCGGAACCCTTCTACAATCTCATCCAGGGTTGTTCTTGTAACACTTTCCACATATTCCTTCAATCCTGTATCCTGACTGTTGTAGAAATCAGTCAGGAACTCCCGGCTTATATCATTGGTTCCCTCCATTTTCAGCATAAGCATTTTCTGCAGCTTTTCAGAAGGAGGTATATCGGAACTGAGTATTTCATTGAATTTATCAGTTGTCAGTTTTATTACCTCACTGAATATGGTCTTCGCAAGAACGGTTTTGTTTTCAAAGCACCTGTAGAAGGTCATTTTACTAACATGAGCCTCCCTGCATATCTCCTCTACGGTCACCCTCCTGAAACCATATTTCCAGAACAGCTTTCTTCCTGATTCAATAAGGTCCCTGCATTTCGGACTGTCTTTATCTGTATCCATCTTACGTTACAATAAATATATTTTGATACAAATATAGTATATTCTTACATAATTCGTATCAAATATACAAAATAATAACATAAATTGAAAATAAGTTGTAAGCCTTATACATAAAAATAGCTATTTCATCATTCTCACGGGCCAGAAAAGCCTGTTCCTGTATATCCTGTAATATGGAACATTAATACAGCCTAACGACTGCATGAATGATGCCACCGAGGGTATTGATGAACCGGCAAAGTCGAGAATTATACCGGTTGAAGCATATTCCTTTATGAGTTCATTTACGGCAAAGTAACCTATCCTCCTTTCCCGGCTCTGGGGAGTATTTACGACCAATAGCAAAGTCTTATTACCGGGTGTTTCCACAATAAAAAGTCCGAATATCAGCTTTTTCCTTGTTGCTCTGACGCCAATTATCCTTCCTTTCCTGTTTTTAAGACAGAAATTCATCAGGTTTTTAAGCCTTTGATAATCACGTGGTTTAATTCCCCTGACCTCCTTTCCTTTATTCAGGATAAAAAGATCGATCAGTTCATCAGGCGTAATGTCTGAAACTATTTCGGGTACTTTCCTGGATGATGTTTCAATATTTCGTTTACAATGATGTGAAAATCCCTCCCTGATTTTTTCATATGGTTCTGAAAGGTCCAGCTCGTAGTTGGTCTTTTCTGTAACTCTGAATCCGTCGATATTAATTTTTTGTCCCACACACAGATCTATAAGTTTATAGAAGTCGGGCATGTATTCCAGAAATTCAATAATTTTTTTTGAAGTATAGTTATCGGGAGAAAAGGCTCCAAGCTGCTGCAGGAAAATAGGAGTAGCCACATAGTCTATCCCGTAACGGCTGAAACCAGGGACCGGGAAGACCGAATCATATTCATCATCCACAAGTGCTACCCATCCTGGTGCCATCTGGTCAAGATACCAGGAATATGCATATGGTTTTACGCCGGGAGAATTTTTTATGCAGATGTCGTATCGTTCCCTGTCTATCTCGTTGTGTTTGTGATATACTATCATGACAATTGTTTATTTAGCATAAATTCAAACAAATCCCGCCAGCCTTTCCATTCGTCATTGTCAAGCAGTGATGTATTATGCCAGATGCTTACAAAGAGTCCGCCCACCTTTCTGGTTTCATTTATAAGTTTCAGAATAAGCTCCTTTGATGATTCCGGATCGAGCTTCTTATAGTTATAAAGTGTTACGTCCATTACCTGGAAGGGAATGATCTTCAGCCCGGTAGGAGTATCACCATCTATATCATAGAAATAATAAGGCCGCGCAATGCCTGCCCTGAAGCCCGGTTCATCGGCATAACCCATTGAATAGTCTTCCTTTATTCCCGTGTTAATCAAATCAATGTATGACGAAGGGGTGAAGAACCTTATATAATGAAACCTGCTGATCGCTGTTTCTTCCTTTAATATTACTCTCATCCGCGATGCTTCATCTTCCAGCATTGACGGATTTCCAGCAACATAATATGAGGGATGAAGGCCTGTTTTGAATAATACAGCAGTCCTCCGTATCAGATCCCTGTATTCGTCATTCTTCCATGAGGGATTCTTATCATATTCAGAATGGTCCGCCACCGGGAAGAAAAACCTTGCATCCTGACCACTCTTACCGAGTGTTTCAAATATATAATCAAAAACATCGAAAGGATCTTTTTCAGCTCCAGTTACACTTTTGTACCTGTATCCCGCGTTCCCGGGATTTATCCTGATATCACGGAACAGCCCCCCTATGGATCTCATAATTCCTTTTGCCCTGTAGGCAAATGGCTGATCAGCATCGAAAGTAACCAATGGTCTGTATTCGTTGCGTCTGAAAGCAATGGAATTGAACTTCCTGACAAGTTGCAGAGCCAGCTCCCGCGCCCAGATATCAACAACCGGTGTTTCAAGGAATCCGTTATTATATGCCAGAGATGCTGAAGCTTTGAAACGTCCGTGTTTATCAGGTTCATATTCCTGATATTCCTCGTACCTTGTTACAAGGTAAAAGGACGCTGCAAATAGATCAAAAGGTATATCACTACCTTCAGATCCCATGAAAAATACTGGTGCTCCCTTCCATTCATTCACAATTATTTCCCGATGAATGATACCTTTCTCAAATAACAACGAATCACAATGAATTTTAAGAGATCCCGGGATATCCTCGCATGAATAATTAATTACATGGTGCTTACCCAGCTTTCGCTTGTCAGTAATTACCTCCCATGAAAGACCAAGAATATCTCCAAGGATAAGTCCCGCAATATATGACAGTCGTGGCGAATCCCCCGATGAGTAAATTTTAACCGGACGTGGTTCCATATTTACAAATTTATGTAATTACTTGTTATATAATGCTATAAAATGATTTCAATTATGAAAAAAATTCTGCCCTGATATAAACCACCGTGACGATCCTCAACGGAGCAACGGTATAACGGCGCAATGGCGCAACGATGTTCCATTTTGGAATTTGACATAACTGTTAACTATATAACTTTTCACCCTTTCAGCTTTCCTCCAATAAACATCACAATCAGAATAATTTGATTATCTTCGCGGCCTTATTAACAAAGTGTTTTTCAGGAAGAGTTGCTAAACATTTAACCCACTCCCTATCTGAGCTTGTATCGGCCGGGATCAGGAAAATTTATCGCTCCCGGAACCACGTCAAATACATATGAATGATAAATTTTGAAGAAATGGGATTCACTCCAGGTATCCTGAAAGCAATCAGTGAGCTTGGATTTGATCAGCCAATGCCTGTCCAGGAGAAAGTAATTCCCCTGATGCTCGGAGAAAACAGCGATATAATAGCGCTTGCACAGACAGGGACAGGCAAGACAGCTGCATTCGGACTACCCCTGGTACAGGTAACAGATACAGAAAATATCAATACACAGGCCCTTATCCTCTGTCCAACACGCGAATTATGCATGCAGATAACTGGCGACCTGACCAGTTATGCCAGGTTTACGGGTAAGTTGAATATACTGGCAGTCTATGGCGGAGCAAGCATCGAAAACCAGATCAGAGGTCTGAAAAAAGGCGTACATATTATAGTTGCCACACCGGGAAGACTCATTGACCTTATTGGAAGGGGAGCCGCTAGGCTGACCTCCGTAAGGACTGTGATCCTTGACGAAGCTGATGAGATGTTAAATATGGGTTTCCTCGACAGTATTAATGAGATACTTGAAGATGTTCCATCAGGCAGAAGAACCCTGCTGTTCTCAGCCACCATGTCACCCGAAATCGCTGCAATTGCCAGGAAATATATGGACAATCCTGTTGAGGTGACAATAGGCACAAAAAATGCCTCTGCTGAAAATGTTAGCCATGCCTACTACCTTGTTCACGCAAAAGATAAATATAAGGTCCTCAAGCGTATAGCAGACTTTGAACCTGATATATACGGAATAGTGTTTTGCCGTACCCGGAAGGAGACACAGGAAATTGCCACAAAACTGATAAATGATGGCTACAATGCTGATGCTCTTCACGGAGACCTTTCACAGGCTCAGCGCGACGCAGTAATGCAAAAATTCAGGATACGGAACCTGCAGCTGCTGGTAGCTACTGATGTCGCGGCCCGCGGACTGGACGTGGATGACCTGACACATGTAATAAATTTCAGCCTCCCCGATGATACAGAGGTATATACACACAGAAGCGGCCGGACAGGCAGAGCCGGAAAAACAGGAATCTCAATATCACTTGTGCATCTCAGGGAAAGACATATCCTCCAGCAGATTGAGAGAAAAGTTAAAAAACCCTTCAAGCTAATGCCTATCCCTACCGGGACTGAAATTTGCGGAAAACAACTGTTCAACTGGGTCAGTAAGCTGGAAAATGTTATCGCTGATCACCGCGAAATTGAGAAATTCCTTCCTGAAATTGAACTTAAGCTTAAAGAACTAAACAGGGAGGAAATCCTTAAAAGGGTTGTCGCCCTGGAATTTAACAGGTTTCTCGATGACTACCGGCACGGCGAAGATATCATATCACCCGTATATGAAAAAAGTGACCACCAGGGACAATCCGGAAAAAGAAATGCCAGGGAACAATACCATGGTAATTATACCAGGCTTTTTATCAATCTTGGTAAATCAGATGGTTTTTATCCTGAGCAACTTATAGATCTAGTAAACCAGAATACAAAAGGGAAAAAAGTCCCCATTGGTAAAATAGACCTGCTGAAGTCATTTTCTTTCTTTGAAGTTGAGGCAAGCTATGCTGATTACCTCATAGGTGCCCTTAACAACTCGAGGTTCCTTGAGAGAAGAGTTGCAGTAGAGATCGCACAGGAAAAGACCGGGAAGCAGAAGCCGGGAGATAATGACAGGAACAGGCCCGCCAAATGGTCCGACAGAAGACCCGGTAAGAGAAAAGACTCCCGGTCATCTGAAAATTTCGACAGGGGCTTCAGAAAAGACAAGAAACACCGTAAGAAGGATAAGAAAAAATACAGCAGGTAAGGTTGATCAGCGCTGTGCACAGAGCTACAAAGATAAGCCCAGACATTCTTACTTATACCTCCTTTGAGGGCTCTCTTACTTTTAATATAAGGAGTATCATTGAGATTACAGCTATAAGGCCTCCGAACCCGAAGGCAACCGTACCTCCAAATCCCGGGAACCTGGAATCAAACCAGGTGTATAATACCCCGAAGATAATACTTGCAGGCAGCGCTCCGAGACCTATTGAAAAGTTGAACAGCCCGAAAGCAGTACCTCTTTTATCTTCAGGCACAAGATCAGCCACAAATGCTTTTTCTGTCCCTTCGGTAAAGGCATAAAACAGGGCATAGATAGCAAAAAGAATAAATGTCGAAATGATCTGTAATGAAGGTGACAAAAACACAATAAGGGCAAAGGAGAAGTAAACAAATGCATAGATTCCCCAGCCTGTATTTATTACAGCTTTTCTTCCGGTTCTGTCCGACAATGAACCCAGAGGGGTTGACAGGACTGCCTTGAGTATATGAAAAAAAGCCCATAATAAAGGAAGAAAAAGGATATTCACAACTTTCGATTGCATTGCTTCATCCCCGAAGTTCATAATTATGTTATGGATAGGTGTTATCCTTTTCACAATTTCCATAACGGCACCACTTTTATCTATCGCCTCCTCAACCCTGAAAAGCATAAAAGCATCAGAGGAGTTCCCCAGGGTAAACAAAAGCATTATTAACAGATAATTCCGAAAGTTCTTATCAAATATCTTCAGGGAAAAGGAAATTGATTTTGGCACCCTCGCTTCGGCAGCAGGTTCTTTGACAAAAAACAGTATTGTCATTACTGCCAGAATCCCTGGTATTAAAGCAAGAATGAACGTCCACCTGAGAGCCTGCAGAGAATCAGTAATACCAAAACCGGTGAACAGGATCACAAGAGTGATTATTGCAAGGACAGGACCAAGAATCGCCCCTGTATGATCCATTGAACGGTGAAACCCAAATGACCTTCCCCGTATGTTACTGTCAACCGATGAAGCTATCAGGGCGTCCCTGGGTGCTGTACGGATACCTTTGCCAACCCGGTCTATCATCCTTATTACTACAATCTCCCATGCAGAGCCTACCAGTCCTGTTACCGGCCTGATAACTGACGATATTGAATAACCGATAAGTACGAGAATCTTCTTTCTTCCTATTTTATCGGAATAAATACCACTTAAAAGTTTTACCATTGCTGCAGTTGTCTCTGCCAGACCTTCAATTATCCCAAGGATGATGGCTCCTGACCCAAGAGCTGCAATGTACACCGGTATCAGAGGATAGATCATCTCCGATGCTGTATCGGTAAAGAGACTTACCACTCCAAGCATTATAACCACTCTTGGAATTCGTTTTCTTATTTTCATCACTTTTTTCCGTCTGCTCCTGTCAAAGCTATAAAGCTTTTAAGCATTCCTTATCCAGTTAAACAAAATTTCCAGATCTCTTGAGTTACTAAATAACTATCACCTGCTTAAATAATCATCGAAAAGGACCTGCAGATAGGCTTTCCCCATAACCTCTGCCGTGTCAGCTGAAATTCCCTCCCTGACAACCGGTTGAAAGAGCTTCTGGTCGAAAATTGCGGCTGAACTATCGGTAAGGAAACCAAAGCCCTCGTTGTAGGTATAAAAGGCGAAGGAGCTTGACTCGTCAGATAAAAGGTCTTTGGCAAAGGGGAAACTTCCGCTGAGGCCAAGCTGGTCGAGCAGCGTTATGGGAATATCGACCTGGGTCCCGAGCTTGTCTATCAGGATTCCTTTTTTTGCCAGAGCACCGCCTACCCATAACATAGGTATCCTGAACAGATCCTGTGAATAGATTATCATGTCTGAAGAAACCCTGCAGCAATGATCGGCAACCATGATGATAAGGGTGTTTTTCCACCAGTCTCTCTCTTTTGCCCAGTCGAGGAATGAGCCAAGTGCAGCATCGGAATAATAAACTGAATTCTTATATTTTGTCATATTATCATCTCCCTCGAACACTGGATCCATAGGCACATCGAATGGTTCATGGCTCGACAGGGTAAGTACCACATTAAAAAACGGCTGCCTCACCACCTCCATAGAATCTTTAAGCATTTCAAAGAAAATACCGTCGTGCACTCCCCATTTCGAGTTATAGGTTGAAGGATCAAAGTTATCCTCGGTGATAATGTTGTTGAAACCCGAGCCGATAACAAAAGAATTGAAATTGGCAAAATTGATCTCACCACCATACCAGAACGAACTGTTGTAACCGTCAGCCGTCAGTATTTTTACAAGTCCGGGCAGTGACTGGCTTTTCTTTGGCTCTTTTATAATTGATTGGGCCGGCTGGGCAGGATAACCGTTAAGTATGGCCGGCATTGCCTTATCCGTCCTTGTGCCTGAAGCATAGAAATCCGTAAACAGTATACCCTCTTTAATATACCTGTTAAAATTAGGTGTGACCAGGGAATCCCCTCCAAGCGGCCCGATAAGATAACCGCTGAAGCTTTCAAGCACTATAAGTAATATGTTGGGTTTATCTGTATTTAATACCTTATCCACTGTCCCTTTATGAAAGGTAAGACTATCCACAATGGCTCTTGCAGTTCCCGGATCTCCGAACATATACGGGTTCCTGACAGGTTTCTGGGTAAACGCGGAAGTGCCTACATTCCATACTGCATTTATGGCAGTATGGTTCAGGAACATCTTCTTACTGAAATATACCGATCCGGCATTAATAGGGGCGACACCAAATCCTCCTCGTATCGGTATTATTAGAGCACCCCATAAGATCATGAAAAACAGTATCCCGAAAAGAGCGGGCCTCACTTTTTGAAAACCGGAGAAGTACTTGTCAATGAACTTCCTGTAAATAAAAATAAAGAAAGCTGATATTATCACTATAGTCAGGAAGAAAAGTACCGCTTTCATTGTACTGACCGATGCCATAGCTTCTCCCGGAGTTTTAAGATATAATAAAGGTGTATGATCCATCCTGAATCCCCAGTAAGTATAAAGGCTGGCATCAGAGACCACTATCACCGATGAGAGCACTATCATAAAAAATGTATACCACCGTATGAAATATTTGTACCAGCTGCCTGTTGCGAATACTCCTGGTACAGCAAACAAAACAGGTATCAGAAGGTAATATCCGGTTGTGGAAATATCCAGCTTTGCGCCATTCCAGAAGGTGGAAAGCAGCTCTCCCGTACCGAATTTAAACGAATCGTGGTACTGGTAAAAGATGAAAAACAGCCTGGCGAAAACAAAAAACAAAAGCCAGAAAACGGTGTAATAACATAATGCTGTAAGTCTTTTCCTCATATTTCAGATCTTAACATCACGTGCTGCTTTACCTGTATCATTGTTTTTGTAAAATACTATCAGCGATGCAGTTATAATAATCATTCCAGATATTGTCAACCATTCGGGATTCTCACCGGGAACAACTATCCAGCTCAGTATTGCTCCGACAACCGGGATAATGAATTTCCACAGATTAAGCTCCGAGACCTTTACACCCGGCCTCTGAAGCAACCTGTACCAGATAGAAAAAGCACATGCTGCCATAAAACTTAACCACATAAGTATGAGCCAGTACTCCAGCGGGAACGGATCATGATGTCCTTCAACAGGTAATGATATCAGGAAAATAAGAGAACCACCCGTAAACAGTGAAGCCGAGCTTAATACCAGGGGATTCAGCCCTTTGCTCCTCAGTGATACGATTACATTGCTTGTAGCAGTAGCCACATTTGCAACAAGTATTAAAAGCACTCCGACCAGCTCGATAGCCGTACCCATTTCAAATGCCTGGCGGCCGCCGCTTATCAATACTACTCCGGATATTCCGAATATTATTGTGGCTATTTTTCTTTTGGTGAGCCTGTCGTTCCTGTTCATAATTGCTGCAACCACAGCTGTGACAAGTGGCTGCGAGCCAACAATCACCGCGCCAAGGGCACCCGGGACCAGGTTCATACCCTGGTAAAAGAGAATGTAATTAACCATGGTCTGCAGAAATGTAACCCAGATAACAATTTTCCAGTGTTCCCTTATCATTTTGATATATGCCCCCGGACTAACCGTGAAGGGCAATATCAGAAGTCCCGCAATTATAAATCTTAGTCCCGCAAAATGAAACGGTGTATCAAACTGCAGCCCAAGCTTTATGCTGGCATAAGCCGTTGACCATAACAAACAGGTAATTATAGCCAGGAATATTGTGTTTCCCTTGCTGTACAATGGAAAAATATTTTGCCTGCAAAGATCAGAATATTTTTTATTTTTCCACCATATTCCATGCAGGAGGATCAAATCCGAGCAGGTTCTTTACAAAGAAGTCGCGGCGCTTTCTGCTTCCATATTCCCCTCCGTTACTTATATGCCGGGCACCAGGGACGAATACATATTCGAATTCCTTGTTTGCCTTAATTAATGCATTTACAAGTTGCTCGGTGGAAGCCGGGTCAACATTGTCATCCATCTCCCCGTTTATCAGTAAAAGTTTACCCTTTAACCTCCATGCATTTTCGACATTGGACGACTCAGCGTACTCCTCGCCTACCGGCCATCCCATCCACTGTTCGTTCCACCACATCTTATCCATCCTGTTATCGTGACAGCCGCACGCTGCAACGGCAACTTTATAAAACTCAGGGTGAAACAGCACTGCCCCGGCTGCATTTTGTCCGCCTGCCGATCCGCCGTATATGCCCACCCTGTCAAGATCCATGCAGGAATATTTTTCTGCCGCAGCCTTCATCCAGAGTATCCTGTCAGGAAAGCCTGCATCCTTAATGTTCTTCCAGCACACATCATGAAAAGCCTTGGAACGGTTAGAGGTACCCATCCCATCAATCTGAACAACTATGAATCCGAGCTCTGCCAGCTGCTGCATCTCACCATAAAATGGCCTGAAGCTCTTCGGAACAAAGCTGTCGTGAGGCCCGGCATAAATATATTCGATTACAGGATATTTCTTTGACTGATCAAAATTGACAGGCCTGATTATGATACCCCAGATATCTGTTGATCCATCCCTGCCCTTGGCGACAAATGGTTCAGGCAGTTTTATCCCTGTCGCAAGTAGTTTTGAAATATCTGCTTTCTCAATTGCCATTATCTGGCTTCCGTCCGATGTATTCCTGAGAACAGAAACCGGAGGAGAATCAACCCTTGACCAGGTGTCAACAAAATACTTCCTGTCGGGAGAGAAACTTGCCTGGTGGTTTCCGTCTCCCTCGGTTAGTTTCGTCAGTCCTGTACCGTCAATGTTGATCCGGTAATAATTAATGAAATAGGGATCACCTGGCTCCCTTCCGCTGGCCATGAAGATTATCTGGCGGTTCTTATCATCAACATATTCAACATCCCTCACGACCCATTTGCCTGAAGTGATCTGGGTTTTAACTTCACCGGTGTTACTGTCATACAGGTAGAGGTGATTCCATCCGTCGCGCTCAGAAGCCCATATTATCTCATTGTCGGCATAAAGCATATTAATATACTTTTTACCGCTGTAGTCAATAAATGTCCTGGATGTCTCATTTATAATTACTTTATACTCGCCCGTGGTTGCATCTACTTTTATAACCTGGTATACCTGGTGACCTCTTTTATTGTACTCAAAGGTGAAGTAACTGTTATCTCTCGACCATTGGATACTGGATATGTCATACTGGTTAGGGATCATGGAATCATCCACTTTAATGTGTTTTTTACTCTCTATGTCAAACAGTTGTGGATATTTTTGCGGTACGGCGTCTCCAGGTTTCTGGTACTCATACGTGTAATACTTTGGCTGGATCTGATCAGCCGGAGAGGATTCTACAACCTGAATCATATGTTTCTCAGCCGGTTTCACCCTGTATGCCATTAGCTTTCTCGAATCGCGCGACCATCGCATGTAAGAGGAGTAGTACTCACCCAGGCCTCCGTCAATGCTTAATCTGTATTCTTTCTTATCATCATTTGACCATATATAGACATTGAAATTCTTAACATAGGCTTTCCATTTCCCGTCAGGAGAGCTCACCGAATCACCTGTAAGCTCTTCCCTGAATCCCCATACTATACGTCCGCCCCCCCGCGACCTGCCAAACCGCTCTGTCACTCTTTCTCTTTTTGTAAGGCTGTAATCTTTGAGGTTGCACAACCAGTTATATCCATCGTAAACAAATGCAAAACTCCCCCTCCTTTCTGAGAATGTTATATTACGGATAGGCAGTTTGCCGACCTCTGCTTTTTCACCGGTAACAGACTGAAACGATTCCGCAAACCGTTTCTGGTCAAAAGCCTTTGTTTTGCTTTTATTTGCTGCATCAATAATATAATATTCAGTACCTTCCGGAGTTGTACTCTCATATAAAAATCTCCCGGTTGAACCTATCCACGATGGCCTTACATTTCCATAAAAGACCTTCCCTGCACTGAGCCTGGCCAGGTCATCTGCCCTTTTATAATCATCGGCAGTAATCTGTGCTGAAGATATTCCTGTTGATACGAGAATAGCGATAATGAGATTTATAAATAGAATCTTTCTTTCCATAGTCAAATATTTTAATTATTGTTACATAGTTACTGTTTATTTCAAACCTATAGAACCGTTCCGATAAATGTAATAGATTTTGAATGTAATTTTAACACGAACACTTCATAATATTTAATAGTTTTGTCTGTTATTCAACATATTGTTTATGACAATTGCAGAATACATTGCTAATCAGCTTTCTATGCGTGGCATAAAATTCATGTTCGGTATTCCGGGCGGACCTTCCATTCCATATCTTGAAGCATTCAGGAGAAGCGGTATAGAATTTATCCTCACATCGAATGAAGCTTCCGCAGCTATTATGGCAGATGTTACAGCAAGACTGACAGGCATACCCGGTATCTGTCATGCCACTTTCGGACCAGGTGCCACCAATATTTCAACAGGTATTGGAGGAGCGCTGCTCGACAGGTCACCAGTAATAGTATTTACTAGTGAAATGGACGACAAAATGATCTCCCGCACAACCCAGATGAATATTAATCACCAGAAACTGTTTGAGCCTCTGACCAAGGCTACTTTCCGACTGAGTCCCGGTAATGTTGTGGATGTAATGGATTCCGCATTAAGGATCTGCAGGGAGCCATATGCCGGTCCGGTACATATAGGGCTTCCCACAGGTATTGCCGGTGTTGAAATAAATTCAGAGCCGGCAACTGAAAAAATGTCGGAAACCAAAGTAAAGCACAATGACCTGGAAAAAGCAATCCGGCTGCTTGACAGGGCACGTAATCCGGTTATGGCAGTAGGCCTGACAGCGGCAAGGCTGGGGATTCAGGAAGAATTGCTGGCATTTCTGGAGGTTTACAGGATGCCTGTCGTATTGACACCAATGGCAAAAGGATTGATAGAAGAGGATCACCCATGCTATGCCGGAATCCTTTTCCATTCATTGAGCGACTACCTTGAAGATATTTATAAGAAGACAGATCTTGTCATTGGGATAGGGTATGATCCTGTAGAGTTCAACTATGAATCGTGGATGCCTGAAGTTCCTCTTGTGCACTTTGATGAAATTGAAACCGAATTACCTTATTCAGGAGAAATGGTTCAGTATGCCGGTCCGGTTACCGAGTGGTTCAGGGTGCTTAAAAACCTGAATATGAGTTCGCTGGTTTTTGAAGAAGCTGTTGTCAAAGGAATACGTGATGAGATGATATCGGTCTTCGAAGGCTTTACGAATCATTTCGGGCCGGCTGCGGTGCTGAAGGTACTTCAGGATGAGCTCCCGGGAAATGCTATTCTGACCGCCGATGTGGGATCGCACCTGCATCTTGCGGGTCAGTTCTGGCAGACACATGGCACGGGAAAGCTGATTATGACAAATGGCTGGTCAGGGATGGGCTTCGGGCTACCTGCTGCACTTGCTGCTCAGCTGAATAACCCTGGATCAACTGTGGTGTGTATCACAGGCGACGGAGGTTTCCTGATGACGGCAGGCGAAATGGTTACGGCAAAAAGATACAACCTGCCTGTAATAGTGGTCATTTTTTCCGATGGTGAACTAAACCTGATAAAAGTAAAAGAATCCTGGCTTAATATATCACCCTATGGAACCATATTATACCAGGGCGACCTGTTCGGTTCAGATATATTCCTGGGTATTAAAGTCCTAAAAGCTGATTCGCACGAGACAATGAGAAAAGCCGTTATCGAGGCTCTTTCGGTCAGCGAACCTGTTATCATTAATGCAATCATCGATCCCGACGACTATAACTGGCTGATAATCAGGCAATAAACCTTTAGCAGTTTCCCGTCACAGAGCTCAGCTTTTCGGCTTCTTTGCTTTAGTGGTCCTTGAAGTTGTAGTCTTCTTCTTTGTCTCAGGACTCTTTGCTTCAGTGGATACTGTTTCCTCAGGTTGAATCTCCTTAGCCTGCGTCTCCTGTATTTGCTCCTTCTCTCTGGATTCCTCCTTTACAACAGGCTCTTTTTGGGGTTTGGTTAAGGCCTTCGCTTTTAGAGGCTTGGATTTTTTGGTTTCTTTGGTTTCTTTGACTTCTTTGGCAGGTTTACTCTCAGCTTTGACTTTTTCTTTTATATCTTTTGCCGGTTTCAATGACGGTTTATCCGTTTTCTTCCTGGGGCGTCTTATACCGTATGATCCAAGAATTATTTTTCCTCTTCTTGATTTTTTATCACCTTTTCCCATATAAATTGGTTTTAGTAGTTTTAGCTGCCTGATTCATAAACCTTCACGAAAAAACACAAAGATGTATATCAAAAATCCGGATTTATGTAAATTATACCCGGCACCTTTTCAGGAGTCAGGCAAAGTTAACAAAATTCTCTATTTTTACTTTACATTACTCCTGAATTAAAACAGGGAAACGCAAAATTTAAAGGTAATATGAAGGATACATTAAAACAAATGAGACGATCAGAAATGGAGATCACTGATGTCAGATTGATTGAGGAAATAATAAACAAAGCAGATGTATGCAGGCTTGGACTTGCCAATGGTGATGTACCATATATTATCACAATGAATTTTGGCTATAGCCCGTACCCGGATAAGAGGCTTTTTTTCCACTGTGCCAATGAAGGCAGAAAGCTGCAGATGATAGGGATGAACAATTATGTTTGTTTTGAAATGGACACTGACCATCAGATTATTAGAGGTACCAGGGGCTGTGACTGGAGTATGAAATACAACAGCGTGATAGGTTACGGGACTATTTCCGTAATAACAGGCAGGGAGGAAAAAATCTCAGGGCTCGATGTTATTATGGCTCATTATGGAGGAAAGGGCCCCTGGGATTATGAGGAGAGGGAACTTTCAAGATCGACAATTCTGCAGCTTGATATTAAAGAGATGACCGGAAAAAAGTGTTAAATTGCACCACGCTTAAAAGGATTTGATTATGCAGACATTAAATGACCTGAGACTGGCTGTGCTTATCGATGCTGACAACATTCCATACTCTAACGTCAGAGGTATGCTGGAGGAGATAGCAAAGTACGGGACCCCTACTTTTAAAAGAATCTATGGCGACTGGACGAAGCCTACTATATCAGGATGGAAATCAGTTCTTCTTGAGAATGCTATCACCCCGGTTCAGCAATACGGGTACACAAGGGGGAAGAATTCAACTGACTCGGCAATGATTATTGAGGCAATGGATATCCTTTATTCCGGAAAGGTGGATGGTTTTTGCATCGTATCAAGTGACAGCGATTTCACACGATTGGCAACCAGGCTCAGGGAGGCTGGAATGAAGGTGATAGGCATCGGTGAAAGGAAAACACCTCACCCTTTTATTGTCGCCTGCGATAAATTTATATATATTGAAATACTTGAGTCCTCAGCCAATGTCCCTGAATCACAGCCCGAACAAAAGAAAAAAGGGAAACCTGTTGTCAGAAAGAGGAAGGCTGAAGAACCTGATCAGTCTGGCCAGATCCGCCTGGTAAAACGACTTATTGAGACCTCAATTACTGATGTGGCCGATGAAAACGGATGGGCATATCTTGGTGATGTTGGTAACCTCATCCTAAAGAAACAACCTGATTTTGATCCGCGTAATTACGGATTCCCGAAACTTACCCCGCTTATCAGATCTCTTGATTTCGAAATTGATGAACGTGATTCAGGACAGAATCATGTAAAACATATATATATCAGGAACAGGAAGTAGGCTCAGGGTGCGGGGTGCAGTGTGCGGGGTACAGCGTGCAGGGCACACGGGGTACTGGGCGCATAAGTTCCCCTCCAGGGAGAGAGCCCAGGGGGGCTTGGAATGCATTACGCTGGTGACGGGGACGCATAGAGAAGGGCAGAAAGGGAAAAATGCAGAAATAACCGAACAAAAAAGAAAATTACTTGTTCTCAGACTAAGGGACATATAGATTTAACAAAACAGATAGATCATCATAATCATAAGAGCAGAATGAGAGCCAAACAGTTCTTATGATACAATATATTATGACTATTTATTTTTTGTTTTGAAAAATAAGTGTGACCTTTGTTACGGTTATTATAAATACTTTAATTATTGAATTATGAACATTTACGTAGGAAGTCTTCA
>CAYQBZ010000018.1:7638-17355 GCA_964415855.1 uncultured Rikenellaceae bacterium | reverse complement strand
ACGGTTATTTTCTGTTACACTACTATACCCTCGCGGATATCTTCCCGTTAGGAAGTATGGTGCTCTCTGTTGCCCGGACTTTCCTTCCCGATTTCACGGAACGATGGGACAGCCTGCTGCGCTACAAAGTTAACAATTTGTAATAAATTAGATATTAACTATAAAAATAGTTATCTTTGCAATGATAATTCATATTCCGGAATCGGGAAAAAATGTCAGAAATTAATATATCGGATTTTGATTACGACCTGCCTGCTGCCCGTATTGCGCAGCATCCGGTAAAAGAGAGGGACAGATCGCGATTGCTGATATATAAGGATGAAAAGATATCCGGCGACCTTTTCATCAATATAAGTGATCATATTCCATCCGGTTCTCTTCTCGTCCTTAATAATACAAGAGTTATCAGGGCACGTATACTTTTTGAAAAGGAAACAGGTGCCGTGGTGGAAGTCCTGTGCTTAGAACCCCTCTTTCCTGTTGAATACGAATCGTCATTCGGATCGCGGGAACCGGTTACCTGGAAATGCATAATAGGTAATCTGAAGAAATGGAAGAACGGGAAAATCATAAAGCCATTCACATATAAGGAGAGAGAACATTTGCTTGAAGCTGAAAAGATTAAACCTTCGGGCGACGCCTGGCAGGTAAGGTTCACCTGGGACTGCAGCGACATAAGTTTCGGAGAGATAATTGAATCGACCGGACATATACCACTCCCACCCTATATCAAAAGAGAAGAAGAACCGGAGGACAGTTTCCGTTATCAGACCGTATATTCACTGGTTAACGGATCGGTAGCCGCTCCTACCGCCGGCCTTCATTTCACTGATAATGTCCTCGAGGCCATCAGGGACAAAGGTACCGGGTTTGCCGAGATCACGCTTCATGTCGGGGCGGGTACATTCAAGCCTGTAAAGACCAATACTGTATCTGCACATGAGATGCATTGCGAGCATTTCATTGTCTCTGCTGAAACGATTGAACGCCTGCTCATGAGTCATGGCAGTATCATTCCTGTCGGTACAACTTCAGTAAGGACACTGGAAAGCCTCTACTGGCTGGGAATCAAATCACTGTCAAAAGTTTTTAATGGAAATAATGAGCTGAGCCTGGGGCAATGGGAAGCTTACAGGTCAGTAAACCATGTATCTGTTAAGGAATCACTGGAAGCATTACTGAACATGCTGAAAAAGAGGAATATGTCACATTTATATGCATCAACAAGCATGATGATAATACCGGGATACGAGTTCAGGATGATAAGCGGAATGATCACAAACTTTCATCAGCCAAAAAGCACCTTATTATTACTTGTATCAGCCTGGACGGGGAAGGCATGGAAGGATATCTACAGGTATGCTCTGGATAATGATTTCAGGTTTTTAAGCTATGGTGATTGCTCCCTGCTTATATGACCTGTAATATTATATTAAGGATCTTTCAGGATATTGAGCAGGAATATTTTTTTTGATAATAAATTGATTTTTTGTTTATTTGGCCAAAAATATATCAGTATGGATGGAAACAGAATAGTTGAACAGGTGACCGCCATTTTTACCACTTTCATGGTGTTTGTATATCTCGGGGCAGGCATTTTTCTTTTATTCTATTCCGACATGAGCTACCTCGATAAGGCTGTAAGGGTGATAATGGGATCGACTTTCATATTTTACGGTCTTTACAGGGCTTACAGGGCATATGTTAAAATTGTTGAGCTCTTTTTCACAAAGGAAGATGATGAGGATTAAAATTTCATGGGAATATAAAACTCATCACATCAGGTAATTATTTTCCGGATGCGCCTTGGCACATAGTTTGCAGTATAAGAAATGGAAAATAATCATAACCTGAAAATTTAAAGAAGATGAACAGAGTATCAGTTATACAAAAAATTATTATAATTGCGTGCCCAAGTAGATTTATTTCGATCAGAAAGATAGTGGAGATATTTACCGGTAATACAATCAGAAGGAATCTGCGTTATCCATTAGCCGGACTAATGTTATTGCTGTCGTCGTGTATGGGCGGAGGTAATGCCGGTTCGAACGAAACACCTACACGTGGCGATATAAAGATATCTGTTGATGAATCGTTCAGGCCGCTGATCGATACAGAGATTTACACTTTTACATCACTGTACACTAACGCAAAAATAAAACCTGAGTACAAACCTGAATATGATGTTATTAATGATTTCATGAATGATTCTGTAAGGGTAATGGTGACCAGCAAAAAACTTAGCGATAACCAGATACAGTACCTCAGGGATACTCTTGTTATTGCGCGTACAACGACTTTTGCGTATGATGCACTGGCCTTGATTACCAATAAGGAGAACAAGGACTCACTACTGAAGTTTGAAACTGTAAAAGACATTTTCCTCGGGAATATCACCAATTGGAACCAGGTAAACCCTAGATCGAAGCTTGGTGATATGCGTGTTATCTTTGACAATAATAAGTCAGGCAATATCAGGTATTTCAAAGAACTGTTCAATATCAAGGATGACCTGCCAGCCAACTTCTTTGCTGTTAATAACAACCCGGAGGTAGTCGATTTTGTTTCCAGAAATCCCGATGCACTGGGTATAATAAGTGTTAACTGGATAAGTGACAAAGATGATTCGCTGAGTATGAGCTTTATAAAAAAGATAAATGTAATTGCAGTTTCTCAGCAATTCCTTGATGACGGGAGTTATTATCGTCCCCAGCCAGGTTTTATATACGATAAGTCATATCCCTTTGTAAGAGAAATATATCTTATCTCGAGGGAAACTTTTGCAGGGCTGGGATCAGGATTTATAAACTGGGCCTGTGCGGAACAGGGACAACGTATCGTATTGAAATCAGGACTGGTTCCGGCAACAATGCCGATACGGCTGGTGCAGATAAAGCAGTAGGTGCAGGGGTGAAAAACAGCATAAATGAAATAGGACAAGGACAAAACAGACAACAACAACGAGAAACGAGAAACATATAATATAAGGTATAGATACAGATAAGAATAATTGACATCAAACAAAGATCGCTATGAAACGTTTAAATTTAAGACCGGCATTTTTACTGGCAGTGTTTTTTACAGTTTTTGTGTACAATGGCAGAGCCCAGGATCTGGATGCTGCACGGCTGCTTACAAGAAGCGAACAGTACGACAAAGCTGAGGAAATGCTTAACAAGCTTATCCAGCAGGAGCCGGCAAACAGCAGAAACTACTTCTATCTTGGGGAGAACCACCTTGCAGAGTTTTTTGCCGATACTATTTCCAATTCCCTTACCGTATCGGCAAATTCTGCCAAAGAGGCTTATCAGAAAGGAGTTGATGCCAACCCCAACGATCCGCTCAATTATATAGGCCTGGCAAAAGTTGCCTTTTATTTAGGTGACGAAGCCACTGCAAACGAGATGCGAACAAAAGCACGCAGCTTTCTCCTGCCATACAAAAATCTCAGAAGGATTTCACCTCCGGCACCTGAATATGCATATACTCTGGCAAAGATAGCCGAATCGTACATAAAAGATGAGACTGTAGATACTTCAGCAGCACTGCCCCTTATAAGGGAAGCTCTTAAGATTGACAACATGAACAGGGATGTTTACCTTGTTGCGGGCGATATCTGGATCCTTGTACCTGACGGTTCCAAGGCAATTGCAATGTATAATCAGGCCGAGTTTGCAGATCCGAAATCACCCACAGCCCTTATGAAGATAGGAAACATCTATGTAAGGGGACGTGCCTGGACTCCTGCAATTAACAACTTTGAACAGGCTATTGAGATAGATCCTGACTTTGCACCGGCATATCGTGAACTCGGACAGGTATATCTGAGGGCCAACAGGTTCGAACAGTCGAAGGAGTATTTCAAAAAGTACCTCGATCTGACTGCAGGAAATATACCTGCAAAGATCAGGTATGTAAATGCCCTCTTCTATGCCAGGGATTATGATGGTGTAATTTCAAATGTCGAAGATATCTTCAAGGTTGACCAGTCGAGAACCTACATGAACCGCATTGCCGGTTATTCATGCTTCGAGAAAGATCCGCCGGATTATGACAAGGCACTTCAATACATGGAAACCCTGTTTAAGACTGTTGCTACTGAAAGGATACTCTGGAAAGACTATTACTATATGGCCAGGATACTGCTTCGCAAGAACCAGGATTATCCGAAGATGGTTGATGAGCTGAACGCTTCCAGGCAGCAGCTTGAAAGGGAAAAAGCAAGAAACTCCACTGCCTCCTCATCTGCTGAAAAGGCAAAGATTAAAGCAAGTATGGATGCCCTGGCTAAGAAAATTACTGATCTGCAGGCAAGCGTATCTGCTGCCGATAAGGAAATTGACAGGGCCTTTGGCGAATATGCAAAGGTGCTTGAGCTAAGACCTGGTGACAAGGTCCTTCTGAATGAAATGGCCACCAATTATTACACCTACAAAAGATATGAAGGCGCAGCAAGAACGTGGTCGAAGCTGCTCGGACCTGAACCTACAAGGGATAATATTGATGAGCTGATGAGGATAGGAAGAACCTATTACACAGGTGAAAAATATAAATCAGCCGACTCTGTGTTTACAGCCATTACCAACAGGTTCACGGATTATATACCTGCATATCTGTGGATAGCCAATACTTATACCAGGATGGATCCTGAGACTACAATGGGACTGGCCAAACCAAAGTTTGAAAAACTACTGGAGGTAGCAAAAAGTGATTCAATAGCAAATTCTGCAGCTATGATGGATGCTTTGAAATATCTCAGCTATTATTATATGATGAAGGATAATTTCAGCAAATCGAAAGATTATTACACCAGGATGATCAATCTCGACCCGAAAAACAATGATTATAAGATCGCCGGGTACAGTGGTATCGGATTAATAGAGCTAAGGTCAACAACAACTGAAAAGACCAATGAAGGAAGGCTGCCTTATTTAGCAAGGGCTTCCGACGCATACAACAAGATACTGGCAATCGATCCTTCCAATGCAGCTGCTAAGAGCCAGCTAAGCATAGTAAGGGATTATGAAGCTCAGATCAGGAAGGGAATTAATCCCAATGAGATAAAGGGTGTTATAAAGAACGGAAGTGGTCAGCCTATTCCCTATGCTTCAGTAAGGGTTAAGGACACTGCTGCAGAAAGCCTTACCAAAACAAGCGGTGAATATAAGTTTGAGATCCCTGAAGGATCTGAAGCACTGATCGTCACTGCCAAAGGATACCGTACAGTTGAAATACCGATTACCAAGTCGAGGGTATATAATGTTACTCTGGAACAATAATATATTTACTGAAGAAATTAAAATAAATGGTTGCAGCGACAGGGTATTTTGTTAACTTACGGGTCTTATTATTAATAGATATGTTCTAAACTTTGTTGAAAAATTAACATTATTCATTGCTATTTTGGAAAAATTCAATTCATAGTTTATATTTGCAAATCGTAAAATCTTAAACCTAAACAAATCGATAAAAATGAGTAAAAAAGGAAGTTCGATCAAAGATGCGTTGCAGAATGTTTTTGCAACAAGTGCTATTTTAATAGCTTTTATTGTTTCCTATTTATTGTTCCAGCAAGTAATGGGGAACCCTGTTAATTTTGAAGGTGGCAATCCTCACGGATCACCGCTTGAAGGCAACTATCTGGGGATAATATATAAAGGAGGTTATATTGTTCCTATTCTGATGACCTGTGTTCTGACCCTTATTATCTTTATTTTTGAAAGAATTATCACTCTTTCAAGGGCCAAGGGTAAAGGCAGGCTTAATACCTTTGTCCGGAACATTCAGTCTCTTCTGGCAGAAGATAAGATTGAAGATGCAATGGATGCTTGCGACAAGCAGAGAGGATCTCTTGCTAACGTTATGAAAGCAGGGCTTCTGCGTTATCGTGATCTTCAGAAAGACAAAGAGCTTGAAAAAGACCAGAAGATCCTATCTATCCAGAAGTCGTTCGAAGAGGCAACAGCTCTTGAGCTGCCAATGCTCTCCAGGAACATGGTAATTTTCTCAACCCTGGCGTCCATCTCTGTGCTGATAGGTCTTATTGGTACCGTACTCGGGATGATCCGCGCATTTGCAGCTCTGGCACAGGCCGGTGCTCCTGATGCACTTGCTCTCGCAACAGGTATTTCTGAAGCTCTTGTCAATACAGCCTTTGGTATCACCGGATCAACACTTTCAATCATTGCCTTCAACTATTTTTCATCGAATATTGACTCATATACGTTTAAAATTGATGAAGCAGGTTTCAGCCTGACACAAAGTTTTGCTGCCTCTCTGAAAACCACCTAATTTTAGATTTATCTTTTGGTCAAATTCATTAAATAAAAAATTAGCATGCCAAAGATTAAATTACCAACAAAGTCCCCAAGAATCGACATGACGCCGATGGTTGACCTTTTTTCGGTCATTCTTATCTTCCTGATGCTTACCACAACATTCAGGGCACAGGAGCCGGCACCGGTCGATACGCCCTATTCTATATCGGAAAAACCAACACCAGACTTTGATATCATGACTGTTGTCCTTTCAAGTGACGACAGGGTCTTTCTGAATTTTGACAACGGGCCCGATACTGCTTATAAGTTCAGACCAAAGATCCTTGCTGCAATGGGTGAAAGATACGGTGTCGAATTTACCGAGACCGAACTCAGGCAGTTCGAAAAATATCCGACATCAATGGGAGTTCCTATCCTTGAGATGAAGGATTTCCTTGCCGCCAAGGATGCCAGGGATAAAGCAGTATTTCAGACAGGAATCCCTATTGATTCAACTGACAACCAGCTTGCATTATGGATTCTTTTTGCTCGTCAGGTTAATCCAAATATCGATATAGATATCAAAGGTGATGCGAATACAGGTTTTCCGACAGTTAAGAAAGTACTTGATATTATGCAGGACAAGAATGTGAACAAATTCAATTTGATTACAAGTCTTGAAGCTGTTAAGATTAACCTGGAAGAAATACAACAGTAATATGGCAGAAATAATACAAGAAGAAAAGGGAAGCGGAAAGAAAAAAGCAAAAAAGCATCCTCCGCATATTGACATGACGCCGATGGTTGACCTTATGTGTCTCCTGATTGTGTTTTTCATGCTAACGACTGCTTTCAGCAAAGCTAAAGTGATGGAACTCATCCTCCCGGAGAAAATCAAGGATCCTGCCAATCAGGAAGCTCCAAGGATTGCAGCGGCAAGAACCCTGAATATCATACTTGGTCCTGATGATAAGATTTACTATTATCCGGGTAATGTGAAACCGGAGGAATATAACAATCCTCCTCCGCTGTTCGAAACAGATTTCAGTGCAGATGGGATACGTAAGCTGCTGCTCGACAGGAACAGGGCTCTCTTCAGAAGGATCGCCGAATATAAGGACGAGGTTGTAAAGGGTACATATGGATCCATATCACAGGATTCTGTTCAGGCCTCCATCAGAAATCTTAAGAAGGTTGATGACACTGGTCCAATTGTCCTCATAAAGGCTTATAAAGAAGCAAATTACGGAAACTTTGTCGATATCCTTGATGAGATGAACATATGCGGGATAGCGCATTATATGTTTGTTGATATTGCATGGTTCGAAGAAGATATGGTTGAGAAAGCAGCAGGAATTACTGCTTCTCAGAATTAACCTTTAAATCTTAAAAGATATGGCAAAAGAAAAGATAGATGCTCCTTCCTTTATTGATATCGTGTTTACAAACAGGAACAAGGACTACGGAGCATACCAGCTGCGAAGAAAATACAGCCGGACCGTGATTTTTGCATTATTCATTGGCATTATCATTATTGGTACTGCGGTAATAACACCATACCTTAATGCAAAAGCGGCAGAAAACAGGACAAAGCGTGAAGAGTTACAGGTTGAGATCAGGATGGAAAACCTGGATCAGCCGACTGACTACGTTGCTCCGCCTCCCCCGCCTCCCCCGCCTCCTGCTGACATTGTCCAGCAACAGAAATATGTACCACCTGTTGTTGTTGACTCTGTTAAACCTGAGGAGGTCACACAGCTTATGACAGCAGATGAAGCTCAGATTGAGATTCAGAACCAAGAGGTTGTTGAAGTAGTTGAAGCAGTTAAAGAAGAAGTACAGGAAGAAGAGGCCGAACCTGAACCATTTGTTGTGGTTGAAGAGATGCCTTCATTCCCGGGTGGCGATGCTGAGCTGCTGAAATATATTGGCGAACATACTGTTTATCCTGAAGTTGCCAAGGAAAACAACATACAGGGCAGAGTGATAGTGAGGTTCTGTGTTACAGCCAAAGGTGGTGTGAGCCAGGTAAGTATCCTCAAGGGAGTGGATCCGGAGCTTGATGCCGAAGCAATAAGGGTTGTAAATACACTACCCGCGTTCAGACCGGGAAAACAGGGAGGAATACCTGTTCCGGTATGGTATATGGTACCGATAACATTTACTCTGAAGTAAGGTAAAGATTATATGACTTGAAAAGCCGGATCGATTGACCCGGCTTTTTTTGTTGTACTATGTTCTTGTCCTTTTCCCGAGCTCCTTCTTCAGCAGGAAAACAAAATCATCTATATCCTCTTCAGTGGTATCCCAGCTTGCCATCAGGCGATATTCAGATATATCCTCATTCCATGGATAGAAAAAATAATGCTTACTCAGCTTGTCAGCTAAATCGGCGGGCATTATCACAAATACCCCGTTGGATTGCACCGGCTGTGTGACCTTTATTTCACTGATCTGCTCCAGCTTGCCTGCAAGGAGTCCGGCCATATTGTTCGCATGACCTGCACACTGTTTCCATAATCCGTTCCTGAAATATGCGAGGTACTGGGCAGAGATGAACCGCATCTTGGACGCAAGCTGCATCCCCTGCTTCCTTACATACTTAAAATCCTTTGAGAGCCCGGGTTTAAGAAAACAGATAGCCTCACCGAACATCATACCGTTTTTAGTTCCCCCAAATGAAAGTACATCAACACCTGCATCGGTGGTAAACGATCTGAATGGAAGGCCAAGCGATAGGGCAGCATTAGCTATCCGTGCCCCATCCATATGAAGGAACATATTATTCGAGTGAGCATAATCAGCAATTTCACTTATCTCCTCTTTTGTGTAGACGGTTCCCATCTCGGTTGACTGGGTTACCGAGATCACCTTTGGCTGGGAGTGATGTTCAAAATCAAAACCATGCATATGTTTCCCAAGCGAGGCAACCGTTATCTTCCCGTCGGGCGAGTCAACAGTCAGTACCTTGCACCCGGTGAATTTTTCCGGAGCACCGCATTCATCCTGCTCCAGATGTGCTGTAGAAACTGTTATGACAGAGTTCCATGACCTGGTAAGCTCAGAAATGCCAAGTACATTAGCAGCCGTACCTGTGAAAACGAAGTATGTCTCTGTGTCTTCACCAAACTGTTCCCTGAAAACAGAAAGAGCATTTTTGGTGTAAATATCAGATCCATAGCCTATTACATGACCTGTGTTTACAGATGATATCTCTTTTAGTATTTCAGGATGAACACCGGAGTTATTATCACTGGCAAATCCTCTTTTTACAGTCCTTTTTTCCATTGTTGCATAATCACAAAGCTATACACGTATACCCGGATATATTTCCACGGTCAGGAGCGTTGCATGCTGTGGAAGAGACGTTGTATATACTTGCAGGGACTTTGCATTCGACATCCCTGCATATACAGAAATGCAACGTACCTACTGAGCCGTCTTCTTCTTTCTGAATGCG
>CAYQBZ010000018.1:6025-7628 GCA_964415855.1 uncultured Rikenellaceae bacterium | reverse complement strand
AACTAAAGGAAATGCTCGACGAATTGCACCTGCGGAAGATTGACCTAGCAACTGAGGTGATGGTATTGAATGTTGGCGGCTACATCGGGGAATCCACGCGCCGAGAGATAACCTACGCAGAAAGCATCAGCAAGCCCATAACAAGGTTGACATTGATACCCAGGGAACGCTGATACATTTCGGTGTTGGACGATGTAAATATGCCCAGTACTGAGATTATTATCCCCAGTAACGAAAACATGAGACCTACGGGAATTCTTATATCTACCATTTTAATTTCCTCCTACCAGAACATTATTGTTAATACTAAACATATAACACCAACGAGTATTGCCAGACCGGCAGGACGTTCATACCAGGGAAGGTGCTTATCACTTAATTCACGCGGGGTGAGAGAGTAAACAAGACCATACAGGTCTTTTTCAGACTTCTTCTGCTTGGTCAAAAGGGATATTACTACTGTCAAGGTTGTACTGACTGTAAAGGCTATGATAGCGGTCCAGAAATTCTGAGCCATTTCCACAGGATAAGTATGCAACGATGCGATCCATCCTCCCTTGACAAGTGTTGTAGCTCCTTCAGGTACAGTAAGTCCGTGATGCAGTAATGCCAGAAGGAAACCGGCAAGTAATCCGGTGAAGGCGGCATGACCGGTTGTCCGTTTCCAGAACATTCCAAGGAATATCACTGCAAACAGCGGAGCATTTATCATGGAAAAGATTGTTTGCAGGAAATCCATTATGTTCCCGAATTTGCTGGCAATATAGGCTGCACCGATACTTAACAGCACACCTGCGACAGTTGTAATACGGCCAACATTAAGATAATGCTTCCCATCAGCTTCCTCATCATTGGTTGCGGGCCGCATATAACTCTGATAAATATCATATGTCCACACGGTGTTAAAGGCAGACACGTTACCGGCCATTCCCGACATGAATGAAGCCAGGAGAGCCGTAATGCCAAGTCCGAGCACCCCTGTAGGCAAATATTGTTTCAGTAGCATAATAATGGTATAATCGTAGACAGGTTTCCCTCCCGCGTCAAGAGGCAGGCTGAAGCCTTTGGAAGGATCATTAAACAGTACAATTGCAATTATACCGGGTACTATTATCAGAAATGGAATAAACATTTTAGGTATGGCACCGATGAGAGGGACCTTCCTTGCAGCAGCCTTTGATTCAGCTGCAAAAGCCCTCTGGACGATAAGAAAGTTTGTACACCAGTAACCGAAAGAAAGAACAAAACCCAGGCCGAACAGGATACCGAACCACTCAACGCCAAGGGGATTTGAAGTCGCCTGACCGGCATATTTCCATGTTGTAGTAAATGTATCAGGTGCAAAACCGCTTGATGTAGCTATCGGAGCAAGATGTTCCTTCAATCCCATCCAGCCACCTACATCCTTTAGAGCCAGGAAGACCAGCGGCAACAACCCGATTACAATAATGAAGAACTGAAGGACTTCATTATATATGGCAGATGAGAGTCCCCCGAGATATGTATATCCAAGTACTATCAAAGCTGAAATCCACAGGCTCAGGTTAAAATCCCATCCCAGGATATTTTCCATGAGAATAGCGAGAGCATACATTGAGATACC
>CAYQBZ010000018.1:1916-6015 GCA_964415855.1 uncultured Rikenellaceae bacterium | reverse complement strand
TTAATCCTCTTGTTTTTTCATCGTACCTCAGTTTCAGGAATTCAGGAACCGACCGTGCCTTTGATCCGTAATAGAAAGGCATCATAAAAAGTGCCAGGAATATCATGGCCGGAATGGCACCCACCCAGTAAAAATGTGTGGTAAGCATCCCGTATTTCATTCCTGAACCGGTCATGCCCATCACCTCAAGTGCTCCCAGGTTGGTTGAAATAAAGGCTAATCCTGCCACCCAGGCTGGCATGGACCTGCCGGCTTCGAGGAACGCATTGGCATTCTTCATATATTTTCTCAGAAACCAGCCGATGCCCAGTACAAATACAAAGTAGATCATCATAATCAGATAATCTATCCAGCTCAAATCAACTTTCATAGTTAAGGGGTTTTAATTTTGAATTCAATAAATTAATATTTTATTCATTTCATAAGTTAATGTCAGATCATCGAAGAAAGTAAAAATACATTTTAAGATCGACTTTCATATAGCAGATATGTTTTTTTTAAGGAAATAATAAAAAAATATAACTAATCAGTACTTAAAGTGAGCTAAAGGTTGGAGTTTGGAGTGCAAGGAATCAGGCATCAGGCGTGAGGTGTCTGGCACATGGGGCCGGGCATCATCCCTGGCTATAATACGATTGGCAATGCCGGACGCCAGGTTTAAATTATTGGCACTTATTAACTACAAAAAGCTATATTTGCAGAAAGAGAGCTGTGAAAACAAGGTACTTCATATTTATCTCATACAAAGGCACTTGTTATCATGGCTGGCAGTTGCAGCCCAATTCAGTAACAGTCCAGCAGAAAATTGATGATGCATTAAGTGTGTTACTGAATGAAAAAGTAGTGACTACCGGAGCAGGCAGGACAGATACGGGCGTACACGCCAGGATGTTTTGCGCACATTTTGACTGTAGTGCTTCTGGTCTTTCGGATAACAATAAAATAATATTCAGGCTCAACGGGCTCCTCCCGCCTGATATCTCTGTGGGCTCGATCAGGAAAGTATTACCAGATGCAAGTGCCAGGTTCAGCGCTATTTCAAGAACCTACAAGTACTACATTTCGAAGATCAAGGATCCGTTCTTTGATGGTTACAGCTGGTTCCTTCATGGAAACTTCAATACAGAGGCCATGAATGAGTCATGCGGTCTGCTGGCATCATATTCCGATTTTACAAGTTTTGCAAGGCTCCACTCCGACACCAAAACAAATATTTGCAGGATTATTGACGCTAACTGGGAAGAGACCGGGAATCGCCTTATTTTCACCATTAAGGCAGACCGATTTCTCAGGAACATGGTACGGGCAATAGCAGGAACAATGGTAGAGATAGGATCAGGCAAACTTGATCTGGAAGAGTTTGACAGGATAATACGTGCAAAGGATCGTTCAAGGGCAGGCAGATCAGCTCCTGCCAGGGGTTTGTTTCTGACAGAGATCGAGTATCCCGAAGAAATATTTCTTACTTAGGCTCCTCCCCTTCCCTATATGATAATTATCATTTTTATTAACTGTTATTTCTTTCACAAGAACCAAATTAAATAATATTTTTGTGCCACTATAACTAAATCCAAAAAACAATGTTCAATGAGCAATGAATGGTTAGTTTTATTTTTTCTGGTTGGCGCTATCTTCGTCGGATTAGTTCTTATCTTTTCAGGAGTTGTGGCACCAAAATCAACAAACTTACAGAAATACGACCCTTATGAATGTGGAATACCCACAGAAGGTGTTACCTGGCTTCAGTTCAATGTAGGATATTATCTGTTTGCTATCCTCTTTCTTGTTTTTGATGTTGAGACAGTACTTGTCTTTCCGTGGGCTGTTGTTATGAAAGAGGTAGGTATCGCAGCTTTTGTTGAGATAGTAATATTCTTTTTCATCCTTGGTCTTGGGTTGTTATATGCCTGGAAAAAACATGCACTTATATGGGAATAAAAGGAATGAAGAAGGAAGAATTCAAGGACAATGAGAGCCTTGACCTTCTCAGAGAATCTGGTTCCAATATACTGTTAACCACTATCGATGATGTTATTAACTGGGGAAGAAAAAATTCCCTGTGGCCTCTCACATTTGCTACCAGTTGCTGTGGCATTGAAATGATGGCTGCCGGTGCTCCGCGTCACGATTTTGCAAGGTTTGGAATGGAGGTATACCGGGCCAGTCCCCGACAGGCTGATGTAATAGTGGTTGCAGGGACCATTGTAAACAAGATGGCTCCGGTACTGAAAAGACTCTATGATCAGATGTCAGAGCCAAAATATGTAGTGGCCATGGGAGCTTGTGCCATTTCCGGAGGACCATTCTTCCTCAATTCATACAGCGTAATAAAAGGAGTGGAACATGTAATTCCGGTCGATGTTTACGTTCCGGGTTGTCCTCCCCGTCCTGAAGCCCTTTTATATGGGATGCTTCAGCTGCAGCGAAAGATCGAAACTGAAACCATCCGTTCAAGGAAGATCAGGACTGCTACCCATGATTCAAAGGAACCATCATCAAACTAAGAAACCTGATTATCAATGGATAAAACAGAACTAACAGATTTTGTCAAATCACTTGATCCTGATATCGAGATCGCTGAAGGAAAACAATATGTTGAAGTAACCCTGCCGCCTGCAAAACTGCATAGTATTGCCGGACAGCTCAGAGAGAGGGAAGAGGTACTGTTTGACTATCTTTTTTGCCTCACCGGAGTGGACTGGGGACAGGACCTCGGAGTTATCTACCACCTCAGTTCGACAAAGTATGGTCATGCTATTGTATTAAAAACCCGCACTTCCGACAGGGAGGATCCAACACTCGACTCCGTTTCCGATATATGGAAAACAGCTGATTTTCATGAGAGAGAAGTATTTGACCTGCTCGGGATAAGGTTTGCGAATCATCCTGATCTGCGAAGACTTTTTCTCGATAGTTCATGGGGCTTTCCGCTAAGGAAGGATTATGTTGATGATATAAATATTGTTAGCAAGTAATTTATGGAAGAAGATGTAAAAGATATTATCACAGACGAGCAGCAGGAGTATGTTATTAACATGGGACCTCAGCATCCTTCCACTCATGGGGTATTGAGGCTTGTTGTGTCACTTAAGGGGGAGATTGTACAGAACCTGAAGCCCCATTTAGGGTATATACACAGGGGAATAGAAAAAATGTGCGAAAGTATCACCTACCCACAGATAATACATCTCACCGACAGGATGGACTACTTATCGGCGCATATCAATAATGAGGCTGTTTGTCTTGCTGTTGAAAAAGCTCTTGAGGTGGAGGTTCCGGACAGGGTTAAGGTAATACGTACCATAATGGCCGAACTTACCAGGATACAGTCGCATCAGCTATGGTGGTGTTCTTTCGGGATGGACCTTGGCGGCCTGACATGTTTCTTCTATGGTCTGCGCGACAGGGAAAAGGTACTTGATATTTTTGAAGAGACATGCGGGGGACGCCTGATACAGAGCTATAACTGTCCCGGAGGATTGATGTATGACATTCATCCTGATTTTCAGAACCGGGTAAAGGATTTTATTAAATACTTCAGGAAGGTATTACCGGAATATGATGAGCTGCTGACAGGTAATGTGATATTTCATGAGCGCAGCAAAGGGATAGGCATATTATCTCTTGAGGATGCCATCTCATTTGGTGTTACCGGGCCATCGGGAAGAGCATCGGGTTTCTCATGCGATGTCAGAAAGCATCAGCCATACAGCGCTTACGACAGGGTTAAGTTCAACGAGGTTTTATTCACGGAGGGTGATACTTATCACAGATATCTTGCAAGGATAGAGGAAATGCGGGAATCGATGAATATCATTGAACAGCTCATTGACAATATTCCCGAAGGCGACTTTGCTGCCAGGATGAAACCTGTGATCAGGCTTCCTGAAGGCGAATACTTCCAGAGAGTTGAAACAGCACGCGGGGAATTAGGTGTTTTTGTTATCAGCGATGGGAACAAAAATCCTTACAGGGTCAAATTCAGGTCACCTAATTTTGTAAATCTCTCGGTGCTCGATCATATATCGAGAGGCTTCAAGATCGCGGACCTTGTTGCTATCGGAGGGTCTCTTGATCTGGTAATACCGGATATTGATAG
>CAYQBZ010000018.1:0-1816 GCA_964415855.1 uncultured Rikenellaceae bacterium | reverse complement strand
AGTACCATGGTGGAAAGTTTTCTACGATTTTTCCTCCCTGACAAAATGGATCGACACAAGCCTGCACAATGCGATGTCTCCCTTCTGGACCACAGTTACGGAGATGCTCATAATAGGAGTTCTGATATTGTTGTTCTATGCCCTTGTGGGCCTCTTCCTGGTATATGCTGAGAGAAAAGTCTGCGCGTTCATGCAGAACAGGCTGGGACCCAACAGGGTAGGTCCTTTCGGGATTTTTCAGACAATAGCGGACCTGATAAAGCTTCTGTTTGTTGAGCTGATACCGATCAAAAATGCTGACAAATTTCTTTTTAACCTTGCTCCTTTCATAGTTATTATTGCCTCCTTTATGGCCATTGCAGCAATTCCTTTTGCCAGGGGGCTTCATGCAATCGATCTTAACATAGGAGTATTATATGTTATCGCAGTTTCATCAATGGGTGTGATCGGGGTTCTTCTTGCAGGATGGTCGAGCAATAATAAGTACTCTCTTATTGGTGCTATGCGAAGCGGCGCCCAGATTGTAAGTTATGAATTGTCTGTAGGTCTTGCTCTTATAACGGTTGTCATTCTTGCAGGCACCATGCAGTTTTCGGAAATTGTTGAGGCCCAGCGGACCGGATGGTTCATCTTCAGGGGTCATATCCCGGCTTTTATTGCATTCATCATTTTTCTTATTTCGAGCACTGCAGAGACCAACAGGGGTCCGTTTGACCTTGCAGAGGCTGAATCGGAGCTTACGGCAGGCTACCATACGGAATATTCCGGGATTAAATTCGCCTTCTTTTTCCTGGCAGAATATATCAACATGTTCATTGTTGCTTCAATAGCTGCAACAATTTTCCTGGGAGGCTGGATGCCATTTCATGTAGGCAACTGGGATGGCTTTAACAAGGTAATGGATATTATACCGCCGTTTATCTGGTATATAGGAAAGACAGCTTTTGTAATATTTATGATGATGTGGTTTAAATGGACCTTTCCCCGCCTGAGGATTGACCAGTTGCTTACGCTTGAGTGGAAATACCTTCTGCCCATCAATCTGGTAAATGTATTGCTTATGGCATTTATAGTGCTTACAGGCTGGCATTTTTAATAGTTAATAATAATAAACAATGATCTCTGAATGAGAAGTATAATAAAATATCTGAAAGAAATAATCCTTGGAGTCTGGTCGCTGATCAAAGGGATGAAAGTAACAGGCTCATACTTTTTCAGACCGAGTACAATAGTCACACAGAAATATCCCGACAACAGGAAAGACCTTGTAATGTTCGATCGTTTCAAGGGTGAGGTAATTATGCCTCACAACGAGAACAATGAACATAAATGCACCGGTTGCGGCATATGTGAACTGAACTGCCCGAACGGTACAATTGAAGTTATCTCAAAATCGATTATTACGGAAGAAGGTAAAAAGAAGAGGATTATCGATAAGCATATTTACAGATTGGGCATGTGTACGTTCTGTGCACTATGTGTTAAGACATGCCCTTCCAATGCCCTTGCTTTTTCACAGGAATTTGAACATGCAGTTTTTAACAGGTCTCTGCTTATCAAGATTTTGAATAAACCGGGTTCGCAATTAATGAAAGGAGTAGAATAATGAGCGCTAATCAGATAATGTTTATTCTGTTTTCAGCAATGATAATTATCTTTTCAGTGCTGACGGTCACCAGTAGAAGGATACTCCGGGCCGCTGTCTTCCTGCTGTTCGTTCTTGTATCCACTTCCGGACTATATTTCCTTTTACAGTTCCAGTTTCTTGCTGCCGTTCAGCTAACACTGTATGCCGGCGGCATAGTGGTCCTGATCA
>CAYQBZ010000017.1:0-17582 GCA_964415855.1 uncultured Rikenellaceae bacterium | reverse complement strand
CTGCCTTGTGTTCCTGTCGGCTGGATTGAGGAAGAGCATTTTACCGACTAAGCTGCCCGGCAGGGAGTAAGTAAGCAGGCTGGCCTGGCATATGGGTTCAATAAGAACCGTATCGGCATAGATATCGTTCAGGGTCATTCCCCCGTCATCACTTAAAGCAATCTTTCTCGATTTCTGTGTGCGGTCATAGTTTCTCATGTTCAGCATCAACCTGCTTCCTGATAATTCGGCTACTGTACATTCATTGACCTTGTCCTGTGGAGTTGTCCCACCCAGTTCCCATGTAAGGCCATGATCGTCGGAAAAAACAAAATGCGAATAATATCTTTCTGTCACTGACTCAATATGGTCACAAGGGATGATAAGCCTGTCCTTATATCTGCCTTTTGTTATCTGTATCCCATGACAGGGCCCCGTGGCGCACCAGGTCCAGTTTTCGGATTTTACGCTGGAAGTTATTTCCTCCGGATCTGACCAGGTTTTACCATCGTCTGACGAGACCATTACAAAGACTCTCCTTGTATCCCTGCTTGTCTCCTTTATGATATCAGGTTCCCTGTCGGTTCCAAGGTTCCATGTCGACAGAAGATAAATATTACCAGATACCCTGTCTTGTACCGGTGCCGGATTCCCACATACATTCAGTCCGTCATCACGTATTATCTTCAGCTCGCTCCACGTCCTGCCGTTATCTTCCGACCGCTTCATTACGAGGTCAATATCACCTGTATCCGACGAAGTGTTCTTCCTCCCCTCGGCAAAAGCAAGAAGAGTGCCTCTTTTAGTTGTTATAATGGCGGGTATCCTGAATGTATTGTAACCATCTGTCCCGCTGGCAAATAAATAATTGATGGCTTCGCCGGCAACGAACCGGCTCCCTTCAGTCTGGCCAACAGCTGCAACGACCACCAGAAACAGCAAATAAATTGTTAATCCGATTTTCATAGTCAAAGAAGTTTTAATTCAGGCCTGTTTATATTGTATCATGCTATCAGGAATCTTCAATATCCAAATATAGCATTGCTTTCTTAAATTCTCAGGAGGATTTACAACTTCATTACTAAATCGACAGGTATAATGCATGTAATACCATCTGAAATAATCATTGCATTATTTTTTGACTAATTTAGTACAGCCAATATAAATAGCATGTCATGAAACACATGAAATTCTTCTTCATCAGTCTGATTATTTTACTGCCAGCATCAGCGGCCTGCCAGCCTTCAATCACCAGGATATCATCTCCCCGGCAGGCAACAGGTTTATATGAAAAGCTTGAATTGTCCTTGAGCATTACTGCTGTATATTCCAACCCGTACGACCCGGACGATCTGGATATTACGGCAAGCTTTAAAGCTCCGTCAGGAAAGGAATGGATGATACCGGGATTTTACAACCAGGCGCAGAGAGGTGGTTTCCTGGTCAGGTTTTCTCCGGACGAGACAGGCGAATGGAGTTACATCGTAAGTGTAAAGGACAGGAATGGTTCCGCTACAAGTGAGGAAAGAATGTTCACAGTAATTCCTTCAGAATATCATGGACCTATCCGTATTGCAAATAACAAGAGATACCTGGAACATGCAGACGGTACTCCCTGGTTCGGGGTGGGATTGTGGTACAATGGGTCAACTGATATAGATGTACTGGACGAATTACTGGGGAAAGGTGCCAATTTTATGAGCAGGTTCATCACACCACTTGAGACATGGGGAACAGGACTTGGGAGGTATGACCAGCTGTTGTGCCGGCAGATTGATGATCTGCTTGAAGAGCTGGAGAAAAGAGATATGCAGCTTGCACTGAATATATGGTTCCATTCATTCCTTTCAGAAACAGTATGGGGAGGAGGGAACATTGCATGGTACACAAATCCATACCAGCTTGTTTGTAATGCAAAGGATTTTTTTCATAGCGAAGAAGCCTGGATGTACCAGGAAAAACTGTCCAGGTATATGATAGCCCGCTGGGGATACAGCCGTTCTCTGGCTATATGGTTTGTTATTGATGAGGTGAACGGAACAGATGGGTGGGCATCGGGCGACAACGCTGGCGCAGCTGCCTGGGCAGGAAAGGTACATGACTACTTTAAGAAACATGATCCATGGAACCATATGACCACAGGAACACGCAGCGGAGGAGTAAATGAGTGGTGGGATAAAGGATATGAGATCTTTGATATGCCGGGAAGGGAGATCTACGAGGCACAGGGCTTCCCGATAAATACAACAGGCCAGATAGATAAGGATAAGACTCATCCCCTGACCTACAGTTACCTGAACTATCACGGGCAGGTAAAAAAATTATGGGAGAATTATGAAAAACCGGTAATAATACCGGAAACAGGCTGGGACCATACCTTTTATGAAATGACCATGCCCGGTTACCAGTCACAGTATCATAATGCCCTGTGGGTTACAATGGCTACAGGATCAGCAATGTCGCCATTCTGGTGGTCATACTCGGACCAGATGAACGACAATATGGTTACTTACCAGCTAAGAAATCTGAGAAGATTTACTGAACAGATACCCTTTTCAAAACTTACAGGCTTGAAACCGCTTAAGGCAACCAATCAGGGCGGTAATGCATTTGCGATCGGCAGTGACCAGCTCATCTTCGGATGGGCAGTAAATGATGATACGGATATGTCAGGCAAAATCATAACCATAAGTGATATAAAGGACGGCCACTACCGGCTGAGGCTGTATCATACCTGGAGCGGGAGGAATATCGATACCGGTGGGCAAAGAGAAACAGCTGTAACGGCTGCCAGGAATTCATTATCATTTACTATTCCCATACTCAAAATTGAAGGGGGACATGCACAATATGTCGGTCAGGATGTGGCATTTGTTCTCGAGCCTGTAAATTAATACAGGTATAACAATAAGATTAAACATATGCGCGCAGATTCTAATCCTGCACATAAGGATCAATAAGGAATAGTATTATAAATAGTCCGATAATCACCATTATTCCATACCCGATAAACACAATGTGATATGCTGTCCTGTAGCTGAAAGCAACCGAAAGGTTTTTAATTGTAACACCTGATACTGACTGGAAGAAGGCTCCGCCCAGTCCGGCTCCTGCACCGGCCAGTCCATAAACGGAGGCAGTGGCGTTTTTCGATATAATGTCCGGGGTTAAAGCGATTGCATTAGCAGAAAAGGAAGCATGGCAAACCATCCGATCTTCACAAGATCCCAGTTATAAACATCTGCAAGGTACCTGCCTGTCCAGAAAGTAATAAAATACCATATGGGGTCGATAAAGAATTTTGCGTTTGTAACCAAGGTAACAAACCTTGATCTCAATAATTCAGACAGAGGTATCAGAGGTGCTTTAGTCTCCTTACTGACACTTTCAGCATTATAATAGGTAAACCAGAAACCAGCCAACCAGAGATACCCGAGGGCACCTGAAACAGACCCTCCATTAAAGTACCAGTTTGAGTTGAATGGTATCTCCTGCCGGTACCGGACAAACAGGCAGAAATTAATTCCGGATATTAAGGCTAAAATTATGGCATATCGGGTTAATCTCTTGATTTCCATGATCACAATCTTTTCAATTGCATAAAACAATAAATAATACAACTATAAATTATTCAATACAGACTTTGCCTGTTCTCAGACCTGGGATCCTTGACGATATCCCCGCTGTTCAGTTTGCCGTTTATAGCATCCATCCGGAACGGTTTGGAGGCATCATAATAAGACTTAGAAATATCAATATCAGATATAAGTATGCCAGGTTCATTATCAGCAAGCTTATTTTGAATGAGCCCGTCAGGAGTAATGAAATAACACGGCCAGCTTTCAGCAGCAGATGAATTTGTTAAGGACATGTAGAAATAATTTGCACCTGCCATTGCCTGGGCAGTGATATGCATAATTACAGGATGAATACTGCCCTTTTTCTGACGGGCATTATAAAAAGACTGGAATATGACATCACTATTTAATTTCCTGTACTGACGGTAAAGTTCAGGGAATCTGGCATCATAACATATAAGCAATCCGCAATTAATACCATTAATATTAAATGTTACAAAATGATCCCCCGGGGTGAAGTATTTTAGATCACCCTCTGTGCAAAATCGTTTATCGTACCTGTCAGCTATTTTTCCTTCAGGATTAATTAAATAGAGGCTGTTATGAGGCTTGTTGCTGCCGGTTAACCTGTGCATAGAACCCAGAAGCACCCACACCTTAAGTTCCCTGGCCAGCGACATCACCGAATCAGTTGCCCTAAGTAATTCATCCCAGTTGAAATCATCAAGAGTTTTCATATCGGATCCAGGATATCCCGACAGGGCACATTCCGGGAAATGCACAATATCTGCTTTCTTTAATCTAGCTTCGATAATCTGGGCTTTAATCCAGCTATAATTTGCCTCTATATCAGCTGAAACTGGAAACTGGCATGATGCTACACGGATCTTGCCGCTTTCCTGTTCAACTGCCCGTACCTGGGATTTAATGGGCACAGAAGGCAGAAGCAGGAATAGCAGGCTCAAGCCTGCCATAATACCTATAAACTTTTTATACATAGCTAGCTGTGTTAATTTATGTAAGTTGATGTATAATATTATGTACAATTAATGGATAAAAGTACAAAAACGGATATGTTTATGTATTAAAATAAAAAAACCTGGGCCAGCCCGGGGGAATAAATTTCATAACTACAGAAAAAAACCGGAAATTGTTTTAGATAGTATTCTGACCCTTAAAGACCCTGGAATTATCAACTGTTTCTAGGCGATCTTCCAAAGTAAGTTGACCGGGTCCTAATCCGGATATTGTCGCAGATGCATGGTTTGCAGAGTTAACAGTCATAAAGACATCATAATTCCCTATATTGGTCACCAGTCCGAATGTCAGGGTATAACTTAACTTGTCTGGATTCCAGGTAATTTTCCAGGTACCTATGCTACCTTCGGCAGTAACGCCTCCGAAGCCATTATATGCCTGGCCAAAGGGTGCCCCTGTCTGCAAAATACCGTTTGATTCATACACCTTTATAAAATTCAGGTTCGATGTGACCGGTATTCTTTTACCATACCTGTCCTGGAGATAATCTGCCTCAAGGACAAAGCTCTTTGCCTGGAAGAGCGAGTCCAGAATATAGTAATCCTGAACAAGCTGGGCACTTCTGACCTCTTTCTTTTCACGCCGGTTTAGTTTCGTGTCCTGAGAATAACTATTTAAAGAAAACAGGAATAACCCGGATAAAAGAAAAAGGATCATCATTATATTTCATTGTTTTCATGGCCTTTAATATTAAATTTTCATTATATAATGCAAAATATAGACCTTAGTGAATGATATCAGGCCCGGATATCAATACTTAACAAAACATTAAGGTTTACTCCGCTTTTCAGCATAAGATACTAAGGATTAGCAGTATTCCGAAAAATTATGATTGTCTGTTTTGATTATTCAATATCGCCAAGTAATACCTCCCATATTCTGAGCTGCTCCTTATCAAATATTTTTTCCCTCTTCAGGGTATAGATGTCAATCATCAGCGTTCTGTAAATGCTATCAGATGTGACCATGCTGCCCAAAGGTATCAGCTTTTGATTAAAAGAAAGGCGGCCTGCAAATGTTGAATCATTCTTCCAGCTCAATGGTTTATCGACTCTGATCTGCATGGGCTGAGCCCAGCAATCCATTCCCTGGGACAGGCTTGTATCAAGCAGCTGTTCAAGTGTGTTCAGTCCGGATTTTGAGTAGATCTTGCTCCAGTTATGTAAATCAACTTCATCTGAAATAAATAATTTCGAAGCCATCGCCCTGGCTTGCTGCCTGAAATTGATATCGAGCGATGTGTCTGAAATTATTTTCAGGTAGTCAGCAAAATCAATAAGCTTCTGACGTGCAGTTTCCTCATAAGCGCTCCTGAACTCATCTCCCAATGAGTCGGCCTCAAAAACAGTTTTAACATTATCTTTCAGAGCAATAATACGTTCCTCTTCACTAACCGCTCTCATATTGCCGCCATCAGCGCAATCTTTCGCTGAACATACAATTAAGGTCAGGATCAGGAACAGTATGTAGGATATTCTCTTCATTTCAATTTCATCATTTATCCTTTTTAATTCTGAACCGCAGCAGAGCGATCTGCCCCTCCAGGTACCTGCAGTCCAGGATATCTATCTGCCTGAGACTCGAGGAAGGCATTGTAAGTTTATCGATAAACTCCTGCTTGTTATATAGTTCCATGCCCGGAATTCCATTCTGATCAGGGATCTGGTAAATCATCGCATCTTCACTGATCATTTTGTCAAGTTGTTCACGTCTTCTCTGCCATGCTTTTACATCGGTCTGTGAAAAATAATGGATCATAAGGGCATATGAATCAGCATTTAAGCTGATCTGTTCTTCGTGTTTGAATTTTTTCAGAAACCTGGTTACAGTATCCTGAATATAATAGGGAGCCCTGATTATCATTTTTATTTTGCTTTGACTGGTCCTTATAACAATACTACCTTCGGCATCGGATTTGTAACTTACCGGCGATTCATTATCCAGTAATAGCTCTGCCCTTATATTACTGTTCAAAACAGGATCACCCGTATCAGCATCAATAAAAGTGAACCTGTAATTCTGAGTATTAATTATCTTAATCAGGATGAATATCAAAATCATTACGGTAATAAAAATTACAAGCATCCTGAGCAGAGAGTTGTTTGTTTTCTTTAATATCCTTCCTGAAGCTGACAGATCCTGGTTCCTGAACCTGAAATCATTCCAGTTGCTGTAACCGGCATATTGGCTCAGCATATTCAACACATCAATCCGGGGCAGTGATGAATCTGATGATTTCATATGAGTATAGAACCATTTTTCACTTAGTTGCCCGTTCACCCTGATCCTGAGATCTTCCTGGAAATAAATAATATCCTTCCCTTTCCAATCTGCAATATCAGGATTCATTCCCGGGTTGGCTTGCATCAAAGTACCTGTAACTTCTCTCTTAAGAAGATCAAATAGTATTTTATCCTCCTGCTGCAAATCTAAATATGTATTATCAAGGGCGTTTGCTAAATACTTGTAAAATACTTTACAACTAATTTACAAAAGTATTACAAACTGAAATGACCCGGGAATGGTTAATTTTAATCAGTTGATCAGCAAAAATCCAGATCAGATTGATTATTAATTAGTACAAAGAAATGTTTAACCTTTAAAACTCTAAAAATGACACTTAAGATTTTATACTGGTTTGCGAGGATACTGGCAATTCTTGCAATTTTCTTTATGATGATGTTTTCGCTTGATGTATTTGAAGGACAAGAAGCTCCGGTCAGAAAGCTACTTGGTTTTCTTATTCATAATATTCCTGCTTTTCTTTTCATCCTTGCCCTGATTACAGCATGGAAATACGAGATTGCAGGTGGAATATTACTCATTTTATTATTCATTGCTGCCGGAATATTCTTTAAGTCTTTTACGGGTAATACCGGTTCATTGATAATAATTTCGCCATTCGTAATTTCAGGTATAATATTCATCCTGCACCATATTTTGTCATTAAGAAATAAAGTCACATCTGAAACATAATAAAGACTTTAAAACACTTTTAGAATTAATTAATGAGAGTTTTAAAAACACACGAATCTCGTTTCAATGAATTGAAAGATTACCCTTTCCAGTCACATTATGTTGACGTAAATAAAATACGATTGCATTATCTGGATGAAGGACCCTGTGAAGCCAGGCCTGTTTTGTTGTTGCATGGAGTGCCAGCCTGGTCTTACCTGTATCGTCATATTATCAGGAGAATTTCTGATGCAGGGTTAAGAGTAATAGTGCCCGACCTGATTGGTTTTGGAAAATCAGATAAACTATATTATAGAAAAGATCACACTTATGAATCTCATATCAGGTGGATCACAAATTTTATAGAGTTACTAGATCTTAAGAATATTATATTATTCGGTCATGACTGGGGTTCACTTATCGGATTACGAATTGCTGCCCGTTATCCGGAGTTGTTCAGCGGTATCATTATCAGCAATGGCATGCTCCCGACAGGTGAACAGGCATTCCATATAACGTTTAAAATTTGGAAACTGATTGCCCGGTACAGCCCTTTTTTGCCGGTAGATCTTATTATTAAATCCGGCGTGACAAGAAAGATGGACAAACAAGAGAAACGTGCATATCGTGCTCCGTTCCCATCCTCAAAATTTAAAGCCGGAATTCGTGCTTTACCGGGGCTGGTACCTGGTTCACCAGATGATACTGAGGCAAAAGCTAACAGAACAGCCTGGGAATCACTTGGCAAATGGGATAAACATTTTTTAACCTTATTCAGTATTAGTGATCCGATAACCAGGGGAGGAGACGAATATCTGCAGAAAAGAATCCCTGGTGCATGCGGACAGAATCACAAGAGACTGGAGGCACAACACTTTATCCCGGAGGACAGGAGTACTGAACTTGCAGATAACATTTTAAAATTTATAGAGAAAGCAGACAATTAATCCAGTAATCCATTTTAGTATGAGCTTGAAATGCCAGTTTGAGAGTATAGGGGTAAAAGTACCGGGTAAGAAAATAACTACCATGGAATTAGTGGATAAGATCAATATTCCATGCCTTAAAAAGTTCGGACTGCTGACAGGAATAAGTGAGAGAAGAATATGTTCATCCGGGGAGGATTCATTCTCATTGGCTGTGGATGCAGCTAAGGACTGTTTATCGTATTCAAAATACCGGGCGGATGAACTGGATATGATAATTAACTGCTCAATCACAAAATACAGGGACGGATTGTCTCATCAGTATGAACCTTCATTTTCCGGATTGATCAAAAAAGCTGTAGGAGCAAGGAGGGCTGTCACTTTTGATATTTCAAATGCCTGTGCAGGTATGATGACAGGTGTTTATCTGGCAGAGAATTTTATCAGGCAGGGAATAATAAAGAATTGTATGATAGTAAGTGGAGAATACATTTCTAACATAAGCGATCATGCTGTAAAGAATATTAAAACATCATTAAGTCCGGAGTTATCTTCGCTCACAGTAGGTGATTGCGGGGCAGCGGCGATTATTGAAAAAACCGCTCATGATGAGCAGGGGATGGTTATTTCAGGATTTACGACTTTCAGTAAATACAGTAATTTATGCATTGGCAGACAAAATAAAAAAACTCCCGGGGGATATATGAAAACAAAAGCGAAGAAGATCCACGAGGCAGCAATCTCTGAATCTCTTCCAATTGTTGAAAAGGCTCTCGGGAAAAGTGGCTTATCTCTGGATCAGATCTCCTGGCTGATTCCCCACCAGACATCAAAGAGGTCGATTATTTCAGGAGTAAATCACTACCTCGACTATTTTGGACAACAACCCGGTCAGGTAGTGATTAACCTCAAAGATAACGGTAACACTGCATCTACATCACATTTTCTGGCTTTGTATAGCTACCTGAAAGAGAAACGATTTAAACACGACGATAATATTATGCTTCTCTGTTTTGCTTCAGGATTAATAATAGGTGTGATAATCTTCAGAATGAACGAGATAGTATACCGCTATGGGAACAAAAATTGAAATGGTATCTGTTTCACAACCCTTGCTAAGCCTCTTCCCGGGAAACTCAATTGAATTAACAGCCAGAGCTGCATGCCGGTGCATAAAAGATTCAGGTATTGACCCGTGTAACTTAGGTCTTCTGGTCAATACGGGGATATATCGCCACAGAAACTGCGGAGAACCATCAATAGCTGCATTAATTCAAAAGAAGATAGGTGCAAATTCATCTCCTGAAATTGATTCAGCCAATTCCAGGTCAACCTTTTCATTCGATTTGAATAATGGGGGCTGTGGCTGGCTGACCGGAATACAAATTGTGCAGGAATGTGTGAATAATGGTGAAATTTCTTATGGTATGGTCGTTACGGGCGACTCTGAACCTTTTCATGGATTATCTGAAAATTATTATTTCAAATCAGCTGCTGCTGCAATCATTTTGACAGGATCGAATGACCCCGGAGGTTTTGCTCTTTTCAAATCATATTCTTATCAGGACCATCCTGAAGAGTTGACATGCAGTACTCATTTTAACCTGTTTGAAGGGAAAAAAAGAATGAAAAACATCCTCCGGGTCAGGCAAAAAGATACTTATATGGAACTGTGTGTTGACTGTGCCAGTAAATCACTTATCGATTTTCTGGATGAATCCGGATTGGCACTTAAAGATATTGACCTGGTAATATCTTCTCAAAGTCCTGCCGGATTCGTCAGTCATATGCAAAACCGGCCAGGTTTGAAAAATAAATTTATAGAAATACCCGGAACCCGGAATAAGAGCCTTCATACTGCAGGACCGGCATTTGCTCTGAAAAAAGCCTGGGAAAATAACCGCTTTAAAGATTCAAAAAAAATAATATTCCTGACAGTTGGTTCAGGGATAAATGTATCTGTAGCCCTTTATATAAATCAAAATTAAAATCATTGCATACAATTGATCAAATTCCTGCAACTGAAATTACCTGGAATATTTCAGACTATCTGAGACTTAACGCAGAGAGGTCGCCTCATAAACCTGCACTTCTTTATCCCGAAAAGATTACTTATAAAGAAATGGAGGAAGTAGTCAATAAATACTCGTATGGACTTGAAGATGCTGGTATTAAAGCCGGCACAAAAACTATAATAATGGTACCGGCAGGAGATGAATTCTTTTACCTGACATTTGCCCTTTTAAGGATCGGGGCCATCCCGGTTATGATAGATCCCGGAATGGGTATCAAAGCAATGGCCAGAGCCTTGAAAGATTTAAATGCTGAAGCTTTTATCGGAATTCCAAAGGCCCGCATATTAAGAGTACTAAGTCCGGAAATTTTTCGAAGCGTAAATAAAACGATAATCATTAATTGTAAAAGACACCATGATAAAAAGAAATCCGGCCATTTTCAAAATGGTCCCACTGGGATATACCCTTCATACCCTGTCGGAAAAGATAATATCGCCGCAATATTTTTTACAAGCGGAAGCACCGGTCCGGCTAAAGGAGTAATATACACGGCAGGAATGCTTAAAAGCCAGATTCGGGTAACCAGATCGCATTTCAATATCAGTTCCGATGATATAGACCTTTGCACCTTCCCTTTACTTGGTTTGTTCGCTATATGCTATGGTAATTCATCAGTTATGGCGGACATGGATATGATGCATCCCGCCAGACTAAATCCGGCAAAGATCATAAAGAATATCAGGGATCATGGGTGTACACGGATGTTTGGATCCCCCATGGTGATAAACAGGCTTTCACAATATGGATCAGCAGCCGGGAACAAACTTCCGTCTTTAAGGATTATTATCACTGCCGGTGCACCTGTTCACAGGCATATTATGGCTTCATTCAGTAAAATGTTATCAGGCGAAGCCATAATACATACTCCATATGGTGCAACCGAGGCCTTACCGGTAACTGATATCACCGGCTCTGAACTTCTCCGGTTTGACCATGATGAAACAGGCAACGAATCGGATATCTGTATCGGATATCCTGTTGAAGGCATCGATGTTATAATCATTGAGATAACTGACAATCCGATAGGTTCATGGGATCAGGCAAGACAACTGAATGCGGATGAGATTGGAGAAATCGTTGTTAAAGCGCCCTGGGTCACCAGCGAATATTTCAACAATAGTGATGCAAACCTGTACTCAAAGATACCAGGGCTCAGGAACAATGAGATCTGGCACCGTATGGGAGACCTGGGCAAGATTGACCGGAATGGAAGGCTATGGTTCCATGGAAGAAAATCACAAAGAGTCGTTACGTGTGGTGGTACTCTTTATACAATTCCTGTTGAAGCCGTCTTCAACCGTCATCCCCATGTGGCGCGATCTGCCCTGGTAGGCATCCCGGTAAATGATCCGGGAGAGAAAAGACCAGTTATATGCATTCAGCTTAAACCAGGATTTTCTCCTTCAAAATTACTTATCGGGGAATTGCATGAATCGGCAAATGAGGGAAGATCGACAAAAGGGATATCAGACTTCCTTTTCGTTAGGAAGTTCCCTGTCGATCCCAGGCATAATGCAAAAATCTTTCGTGAAAAACTTGCAAAATGGGCAGCAAAGAAAATCAAATAAATGTACTTGTCACCGGAGGAGGAGGTTTTATAGGTTCTGCACTGGTGCATGAACTTGCTGGACTTAAATACAGGGTAACAAGTTTTTCAAGAGGCGATTATCCTGAGCTAACTAAAATCGGTGTAAAGGTCATCAAGGGAGACCTGGCTGACCGCAATGCAGTTCTAAAAGCCTGCGAAGATATTGATGTTGTGTTTCACGTTGCTGCTAAAGCGGGGATAACTGGTTCTCATAAAGATTATTATAGTGCAAATGTGACAGGGACTGAAAACATTATATATGCCTGTAAAGCGAAGAATGTCAGGTGGTTAATTTATACCAGCTCGGGAAGCGTTGTGTTTGATGGAAACAGCATTGAGCGATCGGATGAATCACTCCCCTACCCTTCAAAACCTTTATCTCATTATACTGCAACAAAAGCTATCGCAGAGCAGGTTATTCTCAAAGCAAATTCCCCCTCCCTTAAAACACTTGCTTTGAGACCTCACTGTGTTTACGGACCGGGTGATAACCACCTGCTTCCACAAATTATTAATCAGGCTCGAAATGGAAAGCTGCTGAAAATAGGTAATGGCAAAAATCTGATAGACGTTTCGTATATTGATAACGTTGTTAGTGCACATATAAAAGCTTTTCAGGCTATAAGAGAAAATCCTGACGTATCAGGCAGGGCATTTTTCATTACAAATGGAGAACCGGTTTTATTATGGGATTTCCTCAACAAGATGCTGGAGATATCGGGCGTGGAACGATTAAGACGATCTGTCCCGGTCTGGGTAGCATTTTTACTGGCATCGCTTACAGAAGCTCTTTACAGTATATTCTTAGGATCAATGGAACCAGGGATAACGCGGTTCCTTGTGCGTGAATTATCACAGTCGCACTGGTTCGATATAAGCAGTGCCCGTAATCTATTGAAATACAATCCTGTAATCTCGAATGAAGAGGGATTGAGAAGAATGACTGAACAAGAATTATCTTAAGACATCCCTTCAATATGGGACTTTAGTCCCCAAAGGGAGCTGGGCTAAAGCCCCAAAAAGCAGCTGCCGTGAGGACGGTGGCTGAAGCCAACGGTAATTGAGTATTCCTTGCTGTAACTTGTTTGAGAGAGCACCTATAGGGTATAAAATCTTCTACTACAGTTGGTTTCAATTGATTATTCCTTGCAACCACCATGTTGAACAAGCATAGCCAGGGTAGAAAAACCTCCATTACCGTTGGTTTCATTTTCTTAATAAATATTGAATATAGGGATCATTATACTTCTCAGCCCATTCAGGAAGTTGTTTCCGGGAATCTTCCAGGTCACCATTAAACTCCGGATCGCCTGCAAGGTTAACCATTTCTCCCGGGTCATTCTGCAGGTCGTATAGAGTCTCTCTTTGCTTTCCTTCATTTAAGATCCAGTACTTGAAACAGGAGTTTCTCAGCATTCTGCCTTCCGGCTCCGGTTTATGACCATTATCAGTATCTCCCTGTATCAGCTTGTCCGAGACTACAATATATTCCTGCTTTTCAGGATCAGACCCCGTCATAACAAGTTTCTTCAGACTCTTTCCCGGGAGTGGATTTTTCAGAGAGATCCCTGCCAGTTCGCAAAGGGTTGGCATCAGATCAATACCGGTCTGCACCAGGTAATCACACTTCGAAGATTTGAGTCCCGGATTACTTATAATAAACGGGACCTTTGATGCTTCTTCAAAAAACACTGTCTTCTGGTTCCAGCGGTGCGCTCCCTGACAATCACCATGATCGGCAAGGAACACAATCACAGTATTTTTATCTAAACCCGAGTCATTTAATACCGAAAGTATCTTCCCGATTTCATTATCGGTCTTCTCAATCATCCTGTAATATGCCCAGGCATACTGTCGCCACTTTGTGTCGTTAAACTCTGCCACGGGAAACATTGAGCTTCTGGACGGTATGGAGAGAGGACTGGCACAATAGGCATTGGTAAAAGTTATACCTTGTCTGGCCAGGTAGTCCATGTTTGGAGTGCTGATATACCTGTCACCTATTATATAACACATTGATTCAGCCGATTGCTGATCGGTAATGATTAACAGAAAGTTAGGCCTTTCAGGGAGCTTCTGAGAATACAGATGCTGAGAGGAGAGCAATGATAACACCGATAAAGGTATAGTTGTTCTTTTCATCCTGACTATCACTGGATTTATATTTTGGTTTGTATCAAGTGCTAAAAAAATTAAGCTGATAAAAATGTTTAAGCTATCTGTTCAAAATCCCTGGGCAAATCACATATTTTGTCGGGTGGCATAACATCCTTTCATAGGATCTCTCCTGGTATAAAAGTCCTGCTAATGGGAGATATTTACTGTATTTTCAGACCATACACATACTTGTCAATCAACAGGTTCCTGGAATCTTTCCTTATCTTTTTACCCAGTATGCTGATGCCCGAAAGTGTAATTCCTGAAACGTTATGCTCCTCATCTGCACCAATAAGCTGTATCGTATATGGTCCCTCCTTACCTTCCACAGATATATTTTTAAACGTAATATTATTGATATGCCCCGGTACCTTGGTTCGCATGTACTGATTAATTGTGGGTCTTAACCTGATTAACTCTTTCTGCCCTTCACCATTTATCCTGAAATTCTCAAAAACTGCATCTTCAAGCTTCATCTCTTCTCCCGGCTCCAGCAGGAAAGCAGTCATGCTGAAATGAATGATATCGATGTTCTTAAATTTCAGATCTCTCATGTAGGGAGCCCTGCTCTCGTGCCCTAAAAGAAAGATCCTGGCCCGGTCGCACCATAATATTGAATTTTCAACAGTTATCTGTTCCACGTTATTGGTAGCCGGGGGCGATTGCATCCCTTTTAATGCTATGCAGTCATCATCGGTCCTGATAAAACAGTTCTTTATTAAAACTCTCTGAGCATTTACAGGATTAATGCCATCATCATTCTGAGCCCTGCCTCCAAGTATCTTTATATTATCAATAGTGATATCATGGCAGTTCCTTACAGGCATGGTCCATGTGGCCCCACCCCTTATAATTATATCCTTTATAACAACATTATTGCCTCTGACAAGTAACATATTAGGAGCACCTTTCCCCCATACAAAATCATTGCCGCATAATATTCCACGGCCACAAATGGTTACATTATTCCCTGTAACAATTACTCCGGCTTTAACAATTGCACCTTCAGCCAGGTAAAGTGTCTGATTATCACGTACCCTTATCAGCGCTGAATCAGGTCTGTGAATGCCCGGACCGAAGTATATCAGGTTTTTATCAGTTTTGTCAGGTATAAATTCATCCACCGGATTTGCAAATAACAGTAAGGGACCATTTTTTCCATCTGGTTCAATACTTAGTTTTACAGGCCTGTCGATGGTAAATGTTATTTCGTGTTCGTCCTTCACCAGATGCTTAACTGATTTATTATCCGGACGAAAGACCGTACTGGCAAGTAATTTATTCGCAGAATGTATCCTTATTTCAACAGGGCCGGATATATCAAAACTGGTAAAAGAATAATTTCCTCCAAAATCGAGCTTTGTTCTCTCCTTCTCCCAGGGAGGATCCTGAACCCTGGCTACATAGACAGTTGCCTTGACATTATTAATCCAAACCTCATAATCCGCGGAAAGTTGTTCTTCCTGGCCAGTAATTGTTAAATTGGTTTGTCCCTCTTTCAGAATTACCGGATTATGTTCCGGAATTGCTGGTCCGGTATCTCCCCACGATGATAAAATAGCTGCAGCACTCAAAGCTAAAATAGCGATTAGGCCAGGCCTGTTCCAGGATTTATTCTCGTTTTTCATATCATATAATTCTTATAACTGTTTTTTAGCTGTAAAAATGACCATAGTATACTATCAGATTTACAAGTTATAAATAATTATATGATAAGTAACCTGGACTATAATGAAAGATCAATACTGCAGCAAAAAAAGTTGCCAAAAATTCCTATTTTTGATTTTACTTATGACCAGAAACATCCGACCTCAACCGGCTCACAGCCTGAAATCATTCAAAACTGCAATTAACAATGTTAAATATGAGCATCCTTAACACATTCAAACAGAAGCTGAAGGAGGGGAAACCTGTTTTCGGCCCGTTTATGAAAAGCACCGACCCGGCTTTTATTGAAATAGCAGCTTATTCCGGTTTCGATTTCGTCATCCTCGATATGGAGCATGGCCCTGCCGGTTTCCCTGAGCTCCAGAACCTGATACGTGCCGCCCTGTTATCCAACGTAATTCCAATAGTCAGAACACCCGGCTTAGCAGAGGAATCAATCTCCAAACCACTTGATCTTGGAGCACTCGGTGTCCAGGTTCCACAGGTCACATCAGGCGAAATGGCAGAAGCTTGCATAGAAGCTGCCCGGTTTTTCCCGCAGGGTAACCGCGGTGTTTGCAGGTTCGTCAGAGCCGCTGATTATTCTTCATTACCACGCGAGGAATATTTCAGGAAAGCAAACGAGAGCCTGGTGATAATTCAGCTGGAAGGAAAAGAAGCCATGATGGATATTGATAATATACTTAAAATTGAGGGTATCGATATAGTGTTCATCGGCCCCTATGATCTTTCTCAGTCACTGGGTCTGCCCGGCCAGGTAAACCATCCGGAGGTTCTTGAAGCAATGAACAATATTGTGGTACGTGCCAGGTCGGCCGGGAAAGTTGTGGGGACCTTTACTGACACCCCACAGGCAGCTGAGATGTGGAAAAAGGCCGGTGTGCAATATCTGTCATATTCAGTGGATGTCGGGATATTTACCGATGCATGCACTCAACTTGTTAAAGCATTGAAGGCATGAAGAACTACCGCTGGATAATCATCACACTGGTATTCTTTGCTACCACTATCAATTATATCGACCGGCAGATAATAGGTTTGCTTAAACCTATCCTTGAGGTAGAATTCAACTGGACAGAAACCGACTTTGCCCATATAGTAATGGCTTTCACGGCAGCTTATGCTATCGGTCTGCTTCTCATGGGCCGTTTTATCGATAAAATAGGCACCAGAAAGGGCTATACTATAATTATTATTGTCTGGAGTGTGGCAGGAATGTTACATGCCTTTGCCAGGAATGCAATGCATTTTGCCCTGGCAAGGATAGGATTGGGATTGGGTGAATCAGGTAATTTCCCTGCAGGTATGAAAACCGTTTCAGAATGGTTCCCCAAAAAGGAAAGGGGGCTGGCTACCGGCATTTTTAATTCCGGAACAAGTATCGGAGTTGTTCTTGCTCTGATAATCGCCCCATGGATACTGAGCCGCTACGGCTGGCATGAAGTATTCCTTGTAACAGGAGCCATTGGATTCATATGGCTGATCTTCTGGCTGTATTTTTATAACCTGCCCTCAAGACAAAAAAGACTTTCAAAAGAAGAATATGATTATATAATAGAGGGCCAGGAGATAGAGGTGGAACATGAAGGTGATAAACACAAGGTAAAATGGTATAAGC
>CAYQBZ010000016.1:0-17807 GCA_964415855.1 uncultured Rikenellaceae bacterium | reverse complement strand
TTTATCAAATGGGTTGGCATTGCCTTCATTATTGCTCTGCCTGTAGCATGGTACGTAATGGCTAAATGGTTACAGAACTTTGCATACAGGACTGCACTTAGCTGGTGGATATTTGCCATGGCCGGAATGACTGTTTTATTAATAGCATTGTTAACGGTTAGCTGGCAGAGCTGGAGAGCGGCAACCAGGAATCCTGTCGAAGCATTACGATATGAGTAATATTAAGCTCATACACCGCAACCTGTTAAGGACCAGAAGCTATGCAATCCTGAATATCTCCGGTTTGGGTATCGGCCTTGCATGTGCATTTGCTGTGATCCTTTGGGTGAATAATGAGCTTAGCTATGACAGGTACCTTCCGGATGCCGAAAGGATCTACAGGCTGACTTTTGAAACCACAAATTCAGGCACCTATCTCCATTTTGCCAGGTGCTGGGAAAAATGGATATGGCAGATGCCCGGCAAATTCCCCCAGATTGAACAACTTGTACGACTGGCACCATACCGGCATACTGCCATAAAAGCCGGAGAAAATAAATTTTATTCCGACAGGATCTTTGCCACTGATACGAATTTTTTCAGGGTATTTGATATTGACTTGCTGGAAGGGAATGCTGAAACAGCCCTAAATGAGCCGTTTACAGCCGTAATATCTTCCACCCTGGCAAAAAAATGTTTCGGTGACAATAACCCTGTAAACCGGATAATCTTTCTTTCAGGTGAATATGATACAAAGATGGTTCCCTTCACAATCAGGGGAATAATGAAAGACACACCGGAAAACTCTCATATTCATTTCGATATTATCACCTCTTTTGAAAGACCTGAAGAATCTCCTGCCTGGGCTTATGTTTACCTCCTTATAAGGCAAAATACCAGCCCCGATGATATCTTATCACAATTCCCATCATTTTTAGGGCAGGTAGTACCTGACGATGATCAAACTACCTTTATCCCTCATCTGCAAAATATTACGGCCATACACCTTTTTTCAAATAAAGACAGGGAGGTCGAAACCAACGGGAACATAACAGGGATATGGCTGTTTTCGTTTATAGCCTTATTATTGCTTGTCATATCATGGGTTAACTATTATAACCTGAACAAAACCCGTATGCTTGCCCTGTCAAAGCAAGTTCAGATACAAAGGATAATGGGATCAGGCAAAAAGATTATTATATTTCAGTCATTAACTGAATCCTTCATTTGCGTTATTTCTGCCCTACTCCTGGCGGTGTTAATTCTGGTTTTGCTGGATAAACCGGTAAGATCTCTTCTTATGATCAACCTCTTGCCAGTTGGATTTCGCGAATTGAAGAGTATCCTGATACCTGGCTTTGTTTTGGTCATAATCTCCGTAATTGCCGGAAGTCTGCCGCTGATAATGCATCTGTGGGGCAGTCAGAAGAGCATAGCGATATCAATGGTAAACAGGCAAAGGACAATTCCCGGATTAGCATCATATGGGATACTGATGACCGGACAGTTCTGTATGTCAATGATCCTTATGATTGCTACAATAACTATCCATGAACAGAATAGCTATATGCTTTCCAGGAGCCTGGGAGATATGAGCTCCGACATCCTCGTGTTTAAGAAACAAAACTGGGAAGTCCGGTTCAAATACAATTCATTCCGTTCCCGGGCACTTGAAAATCCCGTGGTAAGAGACATCACTGCCACAATGGAAGAACCATCAGGAGAGACACTTGATGCCATAGCTGTTGAATCCCCCGGTATTACAGACAACAAGGAGGAGAATCGCTTATTTGTTTTAGCTGTCGAAGATAATTTTCTCGACTTTTTCAACATCCCGCTTATTGCAGGCCGTGACTTTTCTCTGTTCAATCCTGACCGTAAAGGAGAGGATTACATTCTTAACGAAACAGCTTTAAAACGCCTGGGATGGACCACGGAGGAAGCAATAGGTCAGCCTTTCAACATCATGTTCAGTACACCTGATATTTTCTATGGAGGTGCAGTGGTTGGCGTGGTGAAAGACTTTAATTTCAGTACCGTCAGACAGGAAATCAAACCCTATGTATTGTTTCAGAAACCAATATTTTATCTATGCTTCCTTGTCAGAGTGGACCATACCAGGAAAGCGGAGGCCATAGGATATCTTAAGAATATATGGGAAGAAGAGCTACCCGATTACCCGTTTGAATTCGAATTCATCAGTGACCTGTTCAGCACTGCTTATTCCAGGGAACTGACACAGGGTAAAATGACAGGTTTTTTCTCACTCCTGGCAGTACTGATCATATGCTTCGGACTCATAGCTGTTACATCAGTTTTTGTAGCACGCCGTTCAAAAGAGATTGGAATACGTAAAGTAAATGGAGCAAAACAGGTTGAAATAATTGCCATGCTGAATAAGAACTTTGTTGTGTGGTTGATCATTGCTTTCGTAATAGCCTGCCCTGTTGCACTATACGGGATGAACAAATGGCTTCAGAATTTTGCATACAGGATTGAACCACAGCTTTGGGTGTTTGTATTATCAGGACTGGTAATTCTGGTTGTGACATTATTAACGGTATGCCTTCAAAGCTGGAAGGCATCTGCAGCAAATCCTGTCGAAGCATTGAGATATGAATAATATGAAGGACTTTGCTGATAAGCTTGGATCAGAAATCCTTAAAGGACTTCCGGGAAGAGATGTACAATGGGAACTGGCATCATCGGACAGAAGGCTCAGGGATTTTCCAGGATTACCCGATAAAGATGCCCGCGATGCAGCAGTTATGATCTTACTTTATCCGATTCATGGAGACATTCATACAGTCTTTATGCAGCGCCCTGAATATGAGGGTGTTCACGGAGGCCAGATAAGTTTTCCAGGAGGCAAAAAAGAACCGTCAGACAGGAATATAATTGAAACAGCAATCAGGGAAGCAAAAGAAGAAACGGGCGCGGATCTTTCAAAGGCAACAGTGACAGGCACCCTTACACCCTTGCTTATACCGGTAAGCAATATGATGGTTACACCTGTTATAGCCTGGACAGAAGGCCGGCCTGAATTTAATTACAAGCCTGATGAGGTTGTATTTTTATTTGATGCAGAAATAAGGCATTTCCTCAATCCTTCAATAGTTAAGACCAAACCTTTCAGGATAAGGGAGGAAATGATAAATGTTAAGTATTTTGACTATAATGGACATGTTATCTGGGGAGCAACTGCAATGATAATGAACGAGTTACTGGCAATTATCAGAAGGGGCCGGATCTTCCCTCCGGAATAATGTTCTTGTAATGCCCGTACCTGTCGAGAATTTCACTGACAAAAGCCACAGATTCTGTACCCCTGAAATATCCGCTCTTGACAATAGTATCATTATAGTACTGAGGATCAGACTTCTTTAATAACCAGACGGCTACGTTGCCATTCCACTTCCGGGGATCCATACCATTCTTCTCAGCCAGTCTCATAGCATCAAGAACATGGCCCGGTCCTGCATTATATGCTGCAAGTATGAAATAGAGTCTCTCATTTTCATCAGGTATCTTCGTATCAAAAATAGAATGTAGCCAGTTGATATAAAGGGTACCTGCCTTCATATTGTTTTCCGGAGAAGCTGTAATATCAATCCCAAAGTTTCTTCCCGTTATTGGCATGATCTGCATCAAACCGTATGCTCCGGCCCATGATCTTACATTCGGATTGAACCTTGACTCCTGGCAGATAAGTGAAGCCAGTAATCTCCAGTCCCAGTTGATACTGTCGCTGTACTCCCTGATCATATCATCATATCTCGATACCTTCCCTGTGTTAAGTGCATAATAATCACTCCTGAATATCCTGCTTGAGCGGGAATTCTTAAAATACTTGGCATAAAGCAAGGCATATGATTTCGTCTTCTTATATTTAGTGATCCAGGAATTAAGCTCATTAAGCAGAAGGGTTGAGTTCTTCTTTCTTACGGCCCATGCAAGGTTCTGGGGAAAACTTACCGGTGTGCTGACATCAATATCAGGGTAGTATGTGGAATTCACCAGTGCAATATTCTCATCACATACGGCATAATCAATCTTACCGGCAGCGACAAGCTTTATCAACCTTTCAGCATCATATGGAACTTCAATAATATTAATTGAATCGCCTATTTCGCCGGAAAGGGTGGCAAGCCTCTCAGCGTGTGATGATCCCTGCTGGACATAAATGCTTTTCCCTGCCAGGTCAAGCTGGTTTCTCAACAGCCTCTTATCGAGTGCATCCGATGTCAAAGAACGCCAGTTATGAGGTCTCCTCTGGATAAGGACCTGGCGTGTTTCTTCAATAGGTTCGGTAAACAGTACGTCTTTCTTCCTGGATGAATTCACTGTAATCCCTGTGGCAATGAGATCCGCATCCCCGGAATTAAGCATCTTAAATGCATGCTCAAGGTGATTTTCACTTATGATCTCCAGATCAATCCCGAGGTAATCAGAAAATGATCTGAGCAGCTCATAGTTAAATCCCATTGGTTCTCCCTTATATATGAAATAATTGACTGAATTAAAATCAGTTACTGCAACAAGCTTTCCTCTTTCCCGCATTGAATCCAGGTCACGTGAAACAGTATTACTGACACTTGATGATACCAGGGGATTATCTGAACAGGATATAAAAACTGTTACCAGGAAGGATAATATAATAGTTAACTTCTTTATCAATGTTATTGTATTCGTTAAACATCCGTTTTTCAAAAACGGGTGCAAAGATACAATAATTTTTTTAATCATAAAATGTCCAGGCTATTCCATACTGGAAAGTCCTTATATTCATCGGGTAAGAAGTGATCATAAAGTAATTGTTACCCATCAGGTTCCAGTTTACATGGCTGAACATGAAAAACAGTCTTGTCCTTTTTAATTTCAGATTTAAAAAGACATTTATGAACGGATAGTTACCAGTGGTTTCCTGGTCCTGGCGGTAGAACCTTCCTGTAGCCGGCATATATGAATAGGGATGATACAGGGTATGATATGTCACATCGGCGCCCACCTGTGTATTAAGCTTTCCCCCGGTTGACTCAAACCTGAACAGATGTTCAAAATATCCGGCAGAGCGTACGGTGGCAAGCGGCAGGTCCAGGATATCCGTATTACTGCTTTGCTGCAGTATTATATCATTATCAAGGTGAAACTTCCATGCCCTGAGTTCTTTGCGGACAGTGAGTGCAGCTACCGAGAGTCCTCCCGAATGCTGCGATGGAAGTGCCCCGGTATCAAAGTCAGTATAATTATCAATTATTGCGTAATTGAACCGGACCTCAGTATTCCGTGCAGGATAGAGAAAAGCCGAGCCGATATCTATCCGGAGCTCCTTATTCATACTGTTATGCCATTCGAAATGGTTACCTCCCCACTGATCGTACCAGAAAGAAGGCTGCCTGTTAGTTATACCACCTGTTATCAGCCATGATGCGAGGCCTTTTTTCATGTTAAAAGAGCTGGATATCTCACCGTTAAGACTGAAGTCGCCTGACCTGTACCCGGTAAGGAAAAATTCACCAGTCGCTTTCCAGCTGAACTTATCCCCGATATTATTAAACAGGCGGCCGGTCAGGACATTATTGTTACGTTTCCAGACAGCAGTATCTGCAGCTGTTGTATCGTGGGTAGGAATGATCTGACTGTACCTGAAGAGCTCATTTCTCAACCCAAACCCTCCTCCCAGACGGAACTTCCTTGATTCATCGGTTGTGAAATCAAACCTTATTGTATTCTTCACGCTCCCCATGTAAAGAGAGTCGAAAGTGATTTTATCATTTATAAATATGGTATCATAAAATCCGGAGACAGGATAATTGTCAGAATAGCTTCTCCTGTTGCTCTCCAGAATTAATATATGAGAGAAGGTACCACTTAATCCTCTTAATCCGCCCTTGACCTGAGATGAACTGTCAGATACGGAGGAATTGGTATTTCCTATGGTATAACGCTGTGTAAGGAGAAGGTTACGGTTCTTAAGGTCACTGACCGCCTTATCGAGACCTCCCAGTTTTACAGGAACATCGCGCGTATCAGGCTGGTTAAGCTCGTTGATATCCGTTATTCCGCCATTTTCGTATGAAATAATATTATTTATTCCTGCAGAAAAATAGAGTTTATATTTAATGCCGGTATATGATGAAAAAAATGTGAAATCCTTATCTTCGGCTCTCTGGTAGTTATACTGGCCGAGACTGTACACTATATCATAAATAAGTCCAAAATTCAGGAACCTGTTTACATTTTGTGAATGTCTGATCCTGAATGTCTGTTCTGCAGTCTCCCTCGGCCCTGCAAAACTCCAAACAAGCTCGGTAAACGGAACCTGTGTATTCATAAAAATGGCATTGCCGGGAAGATGCATAAGAGGATAATAGTTGCTGTAAAGGAATTTATCAGGATCGGTGATCCTGTCGAAGAAATTGATCTGGTAAAAAGGTAATCCATAATTCCCCAGCGTAGCATTTACAGGGGAATAAGCGTCAGCTCTCCTGTACCTGTTAAACAATGAAAATACTGTATCAAAAGGGATTGGTGTCTCTTCGGAGAAATCCCCGGAGAGGCTCCACTGCTTTAGAATCCTTCTCTTTATAGTATCCTGATCCTGGGCAAACAGCCCTGGAGTAAAGGTAAAAAGCAGCAGTATCGTAAAATATCTGATCACGGCAACAAATATAGATAATAAGGCGGAGATTCTTAACTACACCTGTTTCATTCATCCTGATCAAAATCAGGAACATCTATCTTTACTATGTGTTGGTCAATCGAAGTCTCCCGACTTCGATTCTGATACAATGCAGTCTCCTGACTGCAACAACAAAATGTCCTGCAAATTATTAATCAACGTTATCGTTCAGGTAGGCATTATTCTCCCTCAACACTGGCTCGTCATCGTCATCGGACGTCAGAGTGTATTTTGACAACTTACTCTCAGCAGCCTTATCCGGATCGTTTATAGTCAAATTCCTTCTGACATAAGCAGGAACATCCTCAAATGTATCTATATTCTCCTTCATCGTCTTATTCGAAAGGCCCTCTCTCTTGAGAATGTTTTGCATATGCTTTACTTTCCTCAACGTGGCCCGGGGTTTTTCAGCAACATCATTATTATCCTCCTTCTTCCTGTTCCGTATTTCATTCATCTCCTCATTATACTCAAGGCTGAAATCAATTACGCCCTGTGATTCTTCTTCGAAATCGGTAATAATTGATTTTTTGCCTTTCTCATGAACTGAAAATACCTCCTCTCCTTTTTCCTGCCGGTTGTGAGAAAGATTATTCACATTCTGATTTGTGAACAGTTCAACCTTGCTGGGTTGCTTGGGTTTATAAGGCTGGAAGATACTGTTTGATTCAAAACCTGTAGCAATTACCGTTACACATATCTCCTCATTCAGGTTTTCATCCTTCGACAATCCTCTTATTATCAAAGCATCATCTGAAGCTGCATCATACATATAATCAGTAATCTCTCCAAGCTCATCCATGGTTATTTCCTTATCGCCGGTACCGGAAGATATATTGATAAGTATACTGTTGGCACCGGTTATATCATTTGAATTGAGCAGCGGCGATGCAAGAGCATTCTCGATTGCCTTTACGGCCCTGTCTTCGCCTGCTGCCTTTCCCATTCCCATTATAGCGACACCTGAATTCTTCATTACAGTTTCCACATCGGCGAAATCGACATTAATATACCCTGTTACAGTAATGATCTCTGCTATACCCTTCACAGCTGTTGTCAGTATATCATCCGCCTTTGCAAAAGCAGTCGAGACAGGCTGATTTCCATATATTTCACGCAGCTTCTCATTGTTTATCACCAGCAGTGAGTCAACGTGGTCCTTAAGTTCAGTAACTCCGTCGATTGCCTGCCTGATACGAACTTTACCCTCCGATTTAAACGGAATGGTGACAACTGCTATCGTAAGCAGTCCTGCATCCTTGCATGCCTTTGCGATCACAGGCGTCCCCCCGGTTCCTGTACCTCCTCCCATTCCTGTGGTAATAAACACCATCTTGGTATTACCTGACAAAGCATCCATAACATCCTCAATATTTTCCATAGCGGCCTGCCTGCCAATCTCAGGCTTGCTGCCGGCTCCCCTCCCTTCCGTGAGGGATTCACCAATCTGCACTTTGACGGGGACCTGACTCTTTGTCAATGCCTGGTGATCGGTATTGCATACAACGAAGTTCACATCCCTGATGCCCTTCTCGAACATGTGATTAACAGCATTATTTCCACCACCTCCTATTCCCAGTACTTTTATTATTGACGATCTCTCAACCGGCAGATCAAAGTTCATAATATCGTCTGACATAGCTTTGCTTTTTAATTATTTTTGAACAGTAATATGTTTTGAGTATAAACAGTTTTTCAGATCAGTTTATAGCCTGGTCCTCAACCTCAAACATTCTCGACAGCATTATCTTGATCTTTTCAGTAAGAGGTGTTTTTTCTTCATATGCAGGAGCTTCATATCCTTCTTCGGTTACCTGCACCGTGTCATCCGGCTGCATGTTAACGAACTCTTCCCTTATGCCGGCATTAAACGTTTTCTTGTATGTCTCAAGATATTCAAACCCACGCATTATCAACCCGACACTGGTAGCATACATAGGCTGGTTTATTTCATTCTTCGCCGTACCGGCAAGATGCTCATTAGGCAGTCCAATTCTTACATCCATCGCTGTTTTGAACTTCATTAACTGCGGAAGATGCCTTAGCATTGAACCGCCTCCCGTGATTACTACACCTGCTGCCAGCTTATCCGCATAACCTGAATTTTGTATTTCAAAATTCACAGCATCAATGATCTCTTCCATTCTTGACTGAATTATATAAGCCAGGCTCTTGAATGATATCTCCTTCGGCTCTCTGCCGCTTATTCCAGGGATCGATACTACCTTGTCTTCAGGAGCAATATCGCCGAGAGCCGAACCATACTGCAGCTTAAGCTGTTCAGCATGCCGCTGTAGTATTGCGCAGCCTTCCTTGATATCTTTTGTCACCACATTGCCCCCAAACGGGATAACAGCCGTATGCCGGATAATATTATCATAATATACAGCAACATCGGTTGTCCCGCCTCCTATATCAACAAGTACCACTCCTGCCTCCTTCTCATCTTCCGTCAGCACGGCATCCGAAGAAGCCAGTGGTTCGAGGATCATATCCTTTACTGTCAGGTTTGCCTTCCGAATACATTTTTCGATGTTCTTGGCAGCAGCCACCTGCCCTATCACAATATGGAAATTTGCTTCAAGACGCCTTCCGCACATACCTATCGGGCTTTTAACACCTGTCTCGTTATCAACAATGAAATTCTGAGGTATTACATGGATGATCTCTTCCCCGATGTCAATATGGATCTTATGCATATCCTCTATCAGCTTAAAGACCTCTTCCTTCTTGATTTCATCGTCGTATGCATCACGCATGATGTATCCACGGTTCTTCATGCTTTTTATATGCTGCCCGGCAATACCCACAAATACCTCTGAAAATAAAATGCCTGACCTTGTCTGTACATCTTCCACAGTAGTCTGGATAGCGGATACTGTCTCTTCAATATTAAGAACAACTCCTCTTTTCACACCTCTGGAAAGAGCTTTACTGAGTCCGAGAATCTCAATTTTGTCATTCTCGTTCTTCTTACCGACTATAGCTACAATTTTTGTAGTCCCGATGTCGATAGCTGCTACATACTGTTCCTGTTTACTCATAACATTATTAGGTTATTTCTGATTATCTTCGTTTACAAACTATCTGATCCTTATATTCAAGATTAATTACCGAGTATCTGTTCCATCCCACTTCGGGCAATACACTGTCATAGAACGCCTCAAGGTTCCTCAGCTTGCCTTTAAAGTTATCAGTGGTACCCAGGTGTATTACCTGATTGCCAGCCCGGGGAATAAGGTCAATCTCATTATAATTGTCAACATAGATCTGATCGATCTGCGCCGACCAGAAATTATCATCGTTTATATACTCAACCAGATGATAAATGTCTCTCAGGATGGTATTCTTTATGCTTGTATCGAGAATACTTTTACCTGCGAGCATCGCAGAAGTTATGTTAACATTGCCACCAACTATATGTAACCTGGGAGTATAGAGGTTCCTTTTTCGTATTACAATACCCTCATTATCGATAAAATAATCACCCCCGTTTGCAGGTATTACTCTCATCACAGGATCTCTCTGATCAACAGTAACATGCATGGTACCATCAATTGTCATATAGACTTCAGCATCCTTAATTTCTCTTAGTACTTTTATCTTTCTTTCTATTTCAGCAGGTGATATCTCCCTGACAGGATGACCAAGGATTTGCCCCGGACTACCAACTACAATATTCAATAACTGCTTCCTTGTTACAAAATGGTAATAGGATGAGTCCTTGATGACGATCTCTATTCCACCACAAAGCCTTTCAGATGAGGATGAAGCAAGGAAAACGGGCAAAGCTGCCAGGTAAAGCACGGGAACCAGGAGCATTATTTTCAAAACTTTCCTCATAGCCTTCTTTCCTTATTAATTTTATCTTCCAATGGATCGGCAAGAGTATCTATATCACCTGCTCCGATCGTAAGCAGGACATCAAGCTGATGAATGTCGAGATTACCTGTTACATCGTTCTTATCCATCAGCCTGGCTTTTCCCGGGAGCATCCTGTTCAGGATAAGTTCTGACGAAATGCCTTCAATCGGGGTTTCCCTTGCCGGGTATACAGGAAGAAGAATAACCTCATCAAGCATGTTGAGAGATACGGCAAAACCTGAAGCATGATCGCGAGTACGGGAATAGAGATGTGGTTGAAAAATGCCGGTAATCTTTCTTCCCGGGTAATATTCCTTAACTGCTGTTATGAAAGTCTTTATCTCTTCGGGATGATGTGCATAATCGTCTATATAGACCATCCCAGGTGTGTTGATCCGGATATCGAACCTTCTTCTCACTCCCTGAAAGAGGCTTACTGCATCCCTGATCTCCTGTTCAGTGACACCACATAATAGTGCTATTGCAATGGCAGCAGACATATTTTCCAGGTTTATTTTACCTGGTAATGTTAAGTGCAGGTATTCAATGTCCGACGACAGGGTTTTCATGCTGAAGCTGTAATAATTATCTCTGCGCCTTATATTGAATGCACTGAAGTCTGATAAGGGATCATTTCCGTATGTCAGGAATTTTACGCCATCCGGGGCAATAATATCCTTCCTGATCCTGCTGTTGACAAGCAGGGTCCCTCCTGGCCTGATCTTCCCACTGAAAATATTATACGATCTTACCATATTTTCATGATCGTCATAGATATCCATATGATCATCATCGAGAGCAGTAACAACAGCCATATATGGTTCCAGGTAATGAAAGGAACGATCGAATTCATCAGCCTCCATAACTGTATATCGCCCCTTCCCTATAAGTATATTGCTGCTGTAATTCTTAGATATTCCTCCCAGGAAAGCAGAACAATCAAGATGTGACTGTTTCAGGAGGTGGGCAATCATAGTGGAAATTGTTGTCTTTCCATGGGTCCCTGCAACAGCAAGAGTGTCGGTATGCGAGGATAATTCTCCGAGAATCTCGGCACGCTTATATACCCTGTAACCTTTCTCCCTGAAGTGTGACAGGAGCTTATTATTTGCAGGAATTGCGGGAGTATATACAATAATGACCGTGTGTTTAACGGATATGTCTGCAAAAGGACCGGGTAAGGTATTTAAATTATCTTCATAGGATATCAGGCATCCTGACTCTTTAAGAGTGTGTGTAATGGCACTTTCGCATCTGTCATATCCTGCTACAGTGTATCCGTTTGTTGTAAAATAGAGGGCAAGAGCACTCATCCCGATACCTCCGATACCGATAAAATAAACTCCTTTTATATGTTTGAGCCCGATCATTCTCCTGCAAGCTTAAGTACTTCCTTTGCAATCTTTATATCAGCGTCCCTTTCAGCCATCATGGATATATTCTCTGACAGGCTGATCATTCCGGATTTATCAGTAATAAGCCTTACCGCCTCTTCAACGAGACGGCTGACTGCTTCATTATCGGGTATAAGCACAGCAGCGCCCCTGTCTGACAATGCTTCTGCATTCATAGTCTGGTGGTCCTCAGCAACATTTGGTGAAGGGATCAATATAACAGGTTTGCCAACCAGGCAAAGCTCAGAGATTGTGCCCGCCCCTGCTCTCGAAATAATCAGGTCGGATGCTGCATATGCCAGGTCCATCCTGTTTATAAAACCGTGAACAAAGATATTGTCACTGAATGTGAGTGACACCAGGGTTTTAACATTTTCAAAATAATGTGTGCCGGTCTGCCATAACCACTGGCAGCCTGCCTCCTTTAACCTGCTGATGTTTTCTGAAAGGCCCTTGTTAACAGAGCCTGCTCCCTGCGATCCTCCCAGAACAAGTACAACCGGGATATCTTTTGTCAGGCTGAAGAAAGAAAAGGCCTCTTCTCTCAGCTCAGCCAGGTTATCAAAATTATGACGGACAGGATTACCCGTCTTAATTATCTTTTTTGCAGGGAAATACCTGTCCATACCATCATATGCGACACAAATTACCGATGCCTTTTTTGCAAGCAGCTTGTTTGTAACTCCTGCATAGCTGTTCTGCTCCTGGATAAGTGTTGGTATTCCCATTCTTCCGGCCTGCCTAAGAACCGGACCACTTGCGTAGCCTCCGACTCCGACTACCACATGGGGATTGAACTCTTTTACAATACGGTTAGCCATGACCAGACTTTTCATAAGTTTTACGACTACTATGAAGTTTCGCCAGATACGTCTCCTCTGAAATCCTTCAACAGGTAGTCCAATTATCTTATATCCCGCTTCCGGTATCTTTTCCATCTCCATCCTGTTTTCTGCACCCACAAAGAGTATCTCGATTCTCTCATTCAGCCTTTTGAGAGCATTGGCAACAGAGATAGCGGGGAAAATATGTCCCCCTGTTCCTCCGCCACTGATGATCACTCTTTTATGTTCTTGAAGGTTCATATATCTTTTCTCCTTCATCAGTCATTTCATCATCTGCAAGCTCTTCTTTCTTCATCCTTGCATTTGCCACCCTGCTTACACTTAATATTGCACCAATCGAAAAGCTCATCACAAGCACTGAAGTTCTTCCCCAGCTCACCATGGGTAGTGTTTGTCCGGTCACAGGAAACAGACCGACGGCAACGAGCATATTAACCATTGCCTGGACCACTATCATAATTATCAGGCCCAGGACAAGAAAGGCCGGAAAAGCTGTTTCACAGCGCTTAGCTATCGTTATTCCTCTGAAAAGCAGTATCATATAGGCGAGGATCAACGGAATGGCGCCAAATAAAAGGCCGTACTCCTCTATTATTATTGCAAAAATGAAATCGGAGTTCGATTGCGGCAGTATGTTTCGCTGGGAGCTCTTCCCAGGGGCTTTACCAAATAATCCTCCGGTTGAGATAGCTATCTTTGCCTGGTTAGACTGGTAGTCGTTATCAGCATCACTTTCGCCCGAGAAGAAATGCTCTATCCTTGCTTTCCATACCTGTACCCTGTTATCTTTTGTAAAGAGGGTTAAAACCATTGCAAATAACATCACTCCCACGATGCCCATGCCTATATATGCAAGGAGATACTTAACCGGTACCCGTCCGATAAACATGATTATCAGGCTTACCCCGAAGATCAGCAATGCTGTTGAAAGGTTTTCGGGAAGAATCAGACCACATACTACAGCTACAGGCAGAACCAGGTATTGTGTCACCAGCCTGAAATTTTTCAGTTCATGCTGATATACTGCCAGTGCTCTTGCCAGGTAGATCACAAGCGCCACTTTTGCCACATCGGATGTCTGGAGCCTGAATCCTGTTCCGGGAATCACCAGCCAGCGCGTTGCCTCATTTACCCTCGATCCAAAGGCTAAGGTCAGTATTAGCAGGCCAATTGCCCCGATAAGAAATAATCCGGCCAGAGAGGAATATATCCTGTAGGGAAGGTAATGTACAACAACTATTATAAGAAGGCTTAACGCAAGCATCAAAAACTGTGTTCTCAGAAAATAGGTGGTATTCCCTCCGTATCTCATAAAAGCAACTCCCACGGATGAGCTGTAGACAGCAAGCAGGGAATAGAACATAAATAATGCAACCAGGCCCCATATAACCCTGTCGCCCCTAAATGTTTTTGTCAGCCAGCCCTGTTGCATAATAACTTTTCTTTATAGATTCCTTACTGCTTCCTTAAATTTCCTCCCCCTGTCTTCATAATTCCTGAACAGATCAAAGCTTGCACATGCAGGTGACAGCAGAACAGTTTCCCCTTTTTTTGCAAGGTAATATGATGACCTGACAGCTTCCTCCATAGATGAGGTTTCAACTATTGTCGCAACCTTATCCTTAAAAGCCTCCATGATCTTCTTATTATCCCTGCCAAGACAGACAATTGCCCTGACTTTCTTCTTCACCACCGGAAACAGCTCGGAGTAGTCATTGCCCTTGTCAATTCCCCCCACTATCCATATAATATCAGTTTCCATACATTCTATGGCGTACCAGGCAGAGTTAACATTGGTGGCTTTTGAGTCATTTATGAAGTTTATCCCACAGACTGTTATAACAGGCTCAAGCCGGTGTTCAACACCCTGAAAATCAGAAAGACTCTCCCTGATCACCTCCTTGCGGATATTCAGGACTTTAGCGGTAATTGCCGCGGCCATCGAGTTGTAGGTATTATGACGGCCTTTAAGTGCCAGATCGTGAATGGTCATAAGGTTGGTTTTATGTGGGTATTCTATTATTATTTCATTCTCTTCTACATATGCAGCAAGACCTTCTTTCTTCTCAAGGGAAAAAGGGAGCATAGTCATTTCATATTGCCTTTTAGCCAGCTCAGCTTTAATGACCGGATCATCGGCCCAGAAGATGAGAAAATCTTTATTACCCTGGTTCCGGGTTATCCTGAACTTGGAATCTATATAATTCTGAAGCTCATATCCATACCTGTCGAGATGGTCGGGTGTTATATTTAAAAGAACTGCCACATCTGCCCTGAAACGGTACATCCCATCGAGCTGGAAACTGCTCAGTTCAATTACATAATAGTCGTATTCACCTTCTGCCACTGCCATGGCAAAACTGTTTCCGACATTTCCCGCCATAGCAACATTCTTACCGGCTTTTTTCAGAATATGATAAATAAGGTTTGTGACAGTTGTTTTTCCATTACTTCCGGTGATACATATCCTGATACCCGATGCATACCTGTCTGCAAACTCTATTTCAGATATGACGGGGATACCTTTCTCGCGGATCATTTCAATTACGGGTGCACTCTCGGGTATTCCCGGACTTTTAATTATCTCATCAGCATCCAGAATAAAATCCTTATTGTGTTTCCCTTCTTCCCATCTGATATTGTTATTATCAAGCACCTCCCTGTAGTTTTCCTTTATCTTTCCCAGATCGGACAGGAACACATCAAACCCGTGTTTTTTTGCCAGTACCGCTGATCCGGTCCCGCTTTCACCTCCACCCAGTATGACTATCTTCTTTTTCATCGGGCTATCTTATCTTCAGGGTAACAATGCTTAAAACCGCAAGAATTATCCCTACTATCCAGAACCTTATAACGATCTTAGGTTCCGGGTATCCTTTTTTCTGATAATGATGATGAAGAGGGGACATCAGGAAGATCCTCCTCCCGTTGCCTGATCTCCGTTTTGTCCTTTTAAACCAGGCTACCTGCAGTACCACCGAAAGATTCTCAACAAGGAATATCCCGCATAAAACAGGTATAAGCAGCTCCTTCCGTATAATTATTGCAAATACTGCTATGATGCCTCCCAGCGACAGGCTGCCTGTATCACCCATAAATACCTGTGCCGGGAATGAGTTATACCACAGGAAGCCGATCGTTGCTCCGATAAAGGCACTTGCGAATATCACAAGCTCCTCAGTACCAGGAATATACATGATCTGAAGATACCTTGCATAAATTATATTACTCGAAACATAAGCCAGTATTCCCAGTGCAGTACCGATAATTGCAGAAGTACCAGTGGCCAGACCATCGAGACCGTCTGTGAGATTTGCCCCGTTTGATACGGCACTGACTATGAAGATCACTACCAGTACAAATACTATCCAGGTAAAGAACTGCCTGTGATCCGCTTTGACAAATGATACCAGCCATGCATAATCAAACTCATTATCTTTTACAAAAGGGATGGTGGTTAAGGTTGATCTCCTTTCCATGGTTACTTCTCCCTGGGAAGAATATTGCACTGCAGAATCAAGCAACTCAGTTCTTTCCCGGGTTGTAAGATTCGATATATCCACTCTCTCTGCTATCCTTACCTGGTCACTGAAAAACAATGTTAACCCCACAATGATGCCGAGTACTATCTGACCTGTGATCTTAAACCTCCCGGCAAGGCCCTCCTTGTTCTTTCGGAAGATCTTGATATAATCATCAAGGAAGCCAATAAGTCCAAGCCAGACTGTGGTAACGAGCATCAGAATGATGTAGATATTTCCAAGCTTTGCAAACAGCAGGGTAGGTATGATTATGGATGCAAGAATTATAACTCCTCCCATAGATGGTGTCCCCTGCTTACCGTACTGCCCCTCAAGTCCAAGGTCCCTGACTACTTCCCCTATCTGCTTCCTCTGAAGATAGCGGATTATCCTCTTACCTATAAGCAGGGATATTATCAGAGATGTTATGACAGCTGCAGCCGACCGGAAGGAGATATATTTATACACACCTGCCCCCGGAAAATTAACAGTATCGAGAAATTTGAAAAGATAGTATAACATTTTTCTCTTCTTTATTTCAGTAATAGAGCCTTTCTCAGTTCTTCCCTGTCGTCGAAGTGATGTTTCACGCCCATAATTTCCTGGTAAGTCTCATGCCCCTTTCCGGCAACCAGTATCACATCTCCTCCAGATGCAAGCATAACAGCTGTTTTTATTGCTTCCCGTCTGTCGCTTATGCGCAGTGTTTTTCTTTTCAGATCAGGGCTTATCCCTGCTTCCATATCATCAAGTATCTTTTCGGGATCTTCAGTCCTCGGGTTGTCAGATGTAAGTATGAGACTTGTACTGCCTTCTGCCGAGATGGTTGCCATTTTCGGACGTTTTGTCCTGTCACGGTCACCTCCTGCTCCGACGACGGTGATGAGACTGACTCCTCCTTCCCTTATCTTATTTATAGTCTCAATGATATTTACGAGTGCATCAGGAGTATGGGCATAGTCCACGATTCCTGTGATACCTCCCTGTGATTTGATAACTTCAAGTCTTCCGGGGACCGGATCCAGAGCGCTAAGAGCGATCAGTATCTCATTCCTCGACGCTCCGAGAAGCTCTGATGCGGCGTAAACTGCCAGCAGGTTGGATGCATTGAAATCGCCTATGAATCTTGTCCACACCTCTTCCCCCTGTATCTTCAGGAACATGCCACCGAAGCCCTGCTCCACGATCTTACAATGGAAGTCAGCCATACCTCTGACGGAGAAGGTGTAGTGACGTGCCCTGCAATTCTGTAGCATGACCTTCCCATTACGGTCGTCAATATTTACAAGAGCAGAAGAGGAAGAGGGTAAAAGGTCAAAAAAACGTTTTTTTGCCAACAGGTAATTATCAAATGTCCTGTGATAATCGAGATGGTCATGAGTAAGGTTTGTGAAGATCCCTATCCTGAATTCAAGACCCGCAATCCTCTGCTGGTCCGCCGCATGAGAGCTTACCTCCATAAATGCATAGTCGCAACCCTCCATTACCATCTCCGACAGTAGCCTGTTAAGCTGAACAGGGT
>CAYQBZ010000015.1:0-17931 GCA_964415855.1 uncultured Rikenellaceae bacterium | reverse complement strand
TTCTCTTTTTTCTTTTATTTCCCTGCCTGTTGTTCTGACCTGTGCCGGCAGGAGAGTCAAACCGCGTCAGGCTATTGTTTTTCAACAGATCCTGGGAGACAGGAGAAGTATCGTTCAGTTCACCATGTTCCAGGAGCCTTTCCACTTTTATTCCTTTTCTGTTCACAGACTGGATATCCCTGACCCTTTGTACCGGTATGGCAATAAGGTTTGCAGTTGAATGCTGATCGGTGGTGTACCAGTATAGACCTTTGTGTACTTCCATCTTCTGAAAGTATGCCGTGCAATCGAGTGCTTCAAGCGGTATATCTCTGGGGGGGAATGACCTCTGGGCATCCACGTAGCAGTCGAGTTCAAAGTTAAGGCAGCATTTCAGTTTGCTGCATTGGCCGGCAAGTTTCTGCGGATTGAGGGATAGTTCCTGGTATTTTGCGTGTGTAGTTGTTACTGAATTAAAATTTGTTATATGGGTGGAACAGCATAGCTCCCTCCCGCAGGATCCAATTCCCCCTATCCTCCCCGCTTCCTGGCGCGCACCGATCTGCCGCATCTCTATTCTTACCCTGAATTCATCGGCAAGGACCTTAATAAGCTGGCGGAAATCAACACGTTCGTCGGCAATATAATAGAAAATTGCTTTAGTCTTATCCCCCTGGTACTCAACATCTCCGATCTTCATGTTAAGTTTGAGTTCTTCTGATATTGACCTCGATCGAAGCATGGTGGATATCTCCAGTTTCTTAGCCTCCTCCCATTTCTGAATGTCGACTGCTTTGGCCTTACGGTAGACTTTCTTCATGTCGTCAGCTGACGGGTGTATCTTCAGTTTCTTCAGCTGTTCATTCACCAGATGTCCCGTCATCGACACCCTGCCGATATCATGACCGGGAGATGCTTCAACAGCAACCACATCACCTATCTCAATCCGCAGGCCATTTACATTCCTGTAAAATCCTTTTCGCGTGTTCTTGAAACGGATCTCAACTATATCATTTTCATCCGGAGTATCGGGAATATCTTTCAGCCAGTTAAAAGAATCGAGCTTGTTATATCCCGGCTTATATGTTATGTCGGGTAGCCTTGTTTCTTCGGGCGGTGATCCCTGTATATCTTCATTTTCAGTCATAAACTCATTGAGTATTGTAAAATATTCCGCTAAATTAGTTAATAATAGGGTTATTACAATAATCGGTAATAAAATCAACGGATCAGCCTGGTGACCTTTAAAGCCAGGTCGAGGAAGATGATCTTGGCGTTCCCGTTTGCTTCTACATGAGAATGGACCAGGTTAAACTCTTCAGTGAGGGAATAAATGTTCTTCTGATTTATGTAAGGATGAAAATTAGCTGAGAAGGATTCCTCCTCTCCTGCAAGGAATACTAGCCTGTTCTTTAGCTGACCGAGCGACAGCATAAAGTTCTCCCTCAACAGTCTCAGCGAGAATGAGACGAAGTTTTTTTGTGCTTCCCTTCCAAGAGAAGCCAGGTCCTCCGACCAGCCGATAGCGGAAATTATATCGCGTTTCCATGCAAATCTCATCAGGTTCTTGAAGCGTTCAAGATCTGCCAGGGAAGATTCTTCGTGCAGGCACAACTCTATCGCTCTGGTTAAGTTCCCGTTAGAGACACGTGATATATCAGCTGCTTTTTCCCCGGCTATACTAAATCTATTTATAAGATATTTTTCAATTGCCACGGGGCTGAATGAAGGGATCTTTACCAGCTGACACCTTGACAGTAAAGTCGGGATGACTTTCTCAAGTTCCTCTGAAACAAGTAAAAAGAGAGTCTTCTCAGGAGGTTCCTCGATCATCTTAAGAAGCTTGTTGGCTGTTGCCTGATGCATCTTTTCAGGCAGCCATATGATCATTATCTTGAAGTCCGATTCGAATGTTTTAAGACTCAGCTTTTTTATTATTTCGGCAGCTTCTGATGAAAATATCATCCCCTGGGCATTGCCGACTTCAATTGTGTCGAGCCAGTTATTAAGTGTAAAATATGGAGAGGCATTAACAAAAGCCCGCCATTCTTCAATATAGTTGTCGCTTACCGGATCTGTTACTTTCTTCCCTTTTATAACGGGGAAAACAAAATGCAGGTCGGGATGTATCAGTTTTTCATACTTGATACACGATTTGCATGTGCCGCAGGAGTCCTGCCCGGTCCTGTCCTCGCAGCTTATCAGCTTTGCGTAGGCGAGAGCCAGGGCCAGGCTTCCGCATCCTTCCGGACCTGCAAAAATCTGTGCATGACTTACTCTTTCCTCCCGGACTGAAGTCAGGAGTTTCCCTATAGTGTCTTCCTGTCCGGGTATCTGGGAGAAATTCATATCATGATCATTCTTTCAAAAGAGGTTACTTACTTCAATCACGTGTCGGTCGATCTTATAATGTTGCCAGAGCTGCATCATAATCAGCTTCCTGTGCTATTTCCGGTACAAGCTGTGAATGGGTGACCGTACCGGTCTCGTCAATAACAACCAGGCAGCGGGCATAGAGTCCCTTAAATGATCCGTCAATAATATCGACCCCGTATGACTTGCCAAAATCACTGTCACGAAATCCTGAAAGTGTAACAACGTTTGTAATTCCCTCGGTGGTACAGAACCGGTTGCCGGCAAATGGAAGATCTTTAGTGATAGCCAGGACCATTGTATTTGGTTTTTCAGCTACTATCTTGTTGAATTTGCGTACGGAAGTTGCACATACAGAGGTATCGAGACTCGGGGAGATGCTGAGGACCAGTTTTTTACCTTTTAGCTCAGCCAGTGACAGGTTACCAAGGTCAGATTTAACGAGTGAGAAGTCAGGTGCTTTGCTCCCTTTTACAGGGATGGTTCCCGATGTATTGACCGGGCTTCCTTTTAATGTAATTTTTGCCATAATTTTTTTTCAAATTTAGTGAATCTTTCATGAAGAGAAAACATCTGAATTATGTGTCATGTTCAATCAACATAAAATAATTCCGGGAAAAAGGCCGTCTGTGCGTCACTTTGTATCAAAAATAAAGAGCTTTCACAGGGTGATACTGAGTTAAGCCGGAGTTCCGGACGGATATATAAAGATAAGCTTTAATTTTGTAGTAATAAGCTGATATATGTCAAACGGATATTTCCAAAAATAATGTAGGTTTGCAACAGAAATAATATTCAACAATTTAAAATATTCGATCTATGAAAATGATTCAGGACTTCAATTTTAAAGGGAAAAAGGCTATTGTGAGGGTAGATTTCAATGTGCCTCTGGACAAAGCGACCCTTGAGGTAACAGATGATACGCGGATAAGGGGTGCCTTGCTGACGATTAATAAAATACTTGATGATGGTGGTTCGATGATTCTGATGTCTCATCTAGGTCGTCCCCAGGGCCCGACTGCCAAATATTCTCTTAAGCCTGTTCTTCCGGTTCTCGAAAAACATCTTGGAAGAAAGGTCATGTTTGCTGACGATTGTCTTGGTGAAACGGCAGCGAAAATGGCCACCGGATTAAAGCCGGGAGAGATACTGCTCCTGGAGAATGTGCGTTTTTATCCCGAGGAGGAAGGTAAGCCAGTCTTGCCTGAAAACGTCACTGAAGAGGAGAAGAAAGCTGCCAAGGCAGAGATGAAGGTCAGGCAGAAGGAGATGGCAGGAAAGCTTGCAGGATATGCTGAGATTTATGTTAATGATGCATTCGGTACTGCTCACCGGGCACACGCAACAACAGCTATAATAGCTGATTTTTTCCCGGAGGACAGGAGGATGTTCGGGTTCCTCATAAACAGCGAGCTGGCAGCAATGGAAAAAGTGCTGAAGGATCCTCAGAAGCCTTTTACTGCTATAATGGGAGGGGCCAAGGTTTCGGATAAGATACTCCTGATAGAGAACCTTTTAAACCGCGTGGATAACCTTATTATCGGAGGCGGTATGACCTATACTTTTGTAAAAGCGATGGGAGGCAGCATTGGCAAGTCACTTTGTGAGGAAGACAAGCTGGACCTGGCTCTTGAGCTTATAAATAAGGCAAAAGAGAAGAAAGTGAACCTGTATCTTCCCATCGACAGCCTTAATGCTGATAAGTTTGATAATGATGCGAACACATCTGTTACTGCTGAGGATGCAGTGGAAGATGGATGGATGGGCCTGGATATTGCAGATAAGACAATTAAACTGTTTACATCCGTGATAGAGAATTCCAGGACAATACTCTGGAACGGTCCTATGGGAGTGTTTGAGATGTCAAAATTTTCTGGAGGGACCACCGCAGTTGCCAGGGCAATAGCAGCTGCTACCTCGAAGGGGGCGTACAGCCTTATCGGGGGAGGAGACTCCGTATCTGCCATAAATAAAAACAGCCTAGCAGATAAAGTAAGCTATGTATCGACCGGCGGGGGAGCTATGCTTGAGTATATGGAAGGGAAGAAGCTTCCGGGCATTACGGCAATAAGGGGAGAGTAAGGACAAGGAGAGAAGATGTGATTGTACGGCGATGCGACGGTATGATGGTATTGCGGTACGGTGGTACGACGTTATGACGGAAGATATATTTTAATACAGGGCTGCATAAAATTGCAGCCTTTATTTTGTCCCGTTAAATCTGCTTTCATTCTAATCGCCGCTCCTTCATTCCTCAATTGAAAAAACCTGTCAATTCCGAATGAAACAACCCGAAACAAAGTGCAGGGTTGAGTAATGAGGAATCTCCACTTAATTACTGAATATTTATCCTTCTGAGCTTAACCATCCGGTTTATTTGCACAAAATAGTCAGGAATTAACAATAGAAGTCAAAATAATTGCATATTATAATTTACATTTTATATATTGCAAAATATAAAACATAAAAAGGAATATGCAAAATATAAAACGCAAAATATAAATTAAAAATGAAGATCCCGTCAACTCCATTTCCGCTTACCGGGTATTATGGTCCGGAGTACTTTTGCAACCGTGAGGAAGAAACAAAAATTATAACAAGTAATATAAAGGGTGGTCGGTCAACTATACTGACAGCGCAAAGGAGAATAGGAAAGACATCACTTATTCAGCATGTTATTGCAAAACTGCCTAAAAGTACAAGCGGAATTTATCTTGATATCCTGCCTACGGAGAACATGTTACATTTCCTTAATGAACTTGCATCTGCTGTTCTGAGAAATGTATCTGAGAAAAGGGGATTGGGGGCTAAGATCTGGGATTTTATCAAATCTCTGAGGCCGTCTGTAAGTTTTGATATGCTGACCGGTTCGCCGCAGGTCTCATTTACCATAAGAGACCAGGAGGTAAACAGTCAGGCTGAGGCCATTTTCGAATTTCTTGAGAAGCAGGCAGGGAGATTTGTCATAGCTATTGACGAGTTTCAGCAGATCCTCAAATACCCGGAAAAAAACACTGATGCGTGGCTCAGGTCAGTAATTCAGAAGCTGAAAAATGTTGTTTTCATCTTCTCCGGCAGCCAGCAGCACCTGATGGATGAGCTTTTTACAATTCCTTCCAGGCCTTTCTATAACAGTGCAGGTATGCTAAAGGTTAATAAAATAGAACATAAAAAGTATGCTGCCTTTATCAAAAAGAAATTTGCAGGGGCCAACATGGCTGTAAATGATCAGGTTATAGACCGGTTATTGGAATGGACCGATGGTCATACCTATTATGTCCAGTTGTTATGCAGCAGGATATTTCTCACCGGTGCTGACGAAATAACTGAGGCCGTATGGAAAGATGAGGCTTACAGGCTGCTGGTGGAGCAGGAGCCTGTATTTTATAATTACCGGGGGATGCTGACTTTCCCGCAATGGAGCTTATTGAAAGCCATATCTGCTGAAGGAGAGTTACTTGAGCCCACCGGGAATGATTTCATAGTAAGACATTCCCTTGGCAGCCCTTCAACGGTTTTACGCTCTTTGCAGGCTCTGATGCGGATGGAACTGGTTTACTTCGACTATAATTCTGAAGGGAAGAAATATTATAAAATGAATGACCTGCTTTTCAGGAGGTGGGTCGAAAGCAGTTATCAGCGGCTAAGGCTTTTATAAATAATGGCTGTCAGCATATTGAAAAGATCATAGTTCATTTACAGGCATGAACTAAATCTGTTATCTTTGTACTTAATTATGAAAAGGAGCATATATATTCTGTTTGCGATAGCAGTACTGTTTTCCGGATGCACTAAGCCTCAGAAAATAAGGACCTCAGGAACAGATACTATTGATAATATAACATACTTTTCGACTACTTATTTCTACTATGGATTTTCATTTTCCAAGGCGAAACTGATATCAACTGAAAGTAATCCTCATCCCGACATTACACTGTATGTTAACAAGGACAATGTGCCATACAGAGTGACTCTTCAGGCAAGTAATCTGAAGCCTTCGTTTTATAAATTGGGAGATTATGCTGATGAAGATGCTGCAAAAGCAGCTTTCAATAATCTCACAACGGTATCTGTTGCACAATGGGAAGAGATGGCGGATACTATAGAGGAAAACCAGGTGTGGATATACAGGACGCTTACCGAATGTTATGCTAAAATAAGGATTATCAGCACGGTTAATGAGAAAAGGGAGGGTGTGGATTATGGAGAATGCACTTTCCAGTGGGTCTACCAGCCGGATGGATCTTCAACCTTTCCTGTAAAATGAAACCCGGTACAGAAGATAGCATCTTCAGGATCAAAGATGACACTGACTTCTGGAAAGCTGCAATTGAGATATATGATTACCAGGCAAACAATAATGAAGTATACCGCAAGTTCATCACCGGTCTTGGAAGGCATAAGGAAAAAGAAGCCAATCCTTCGGGCATAATATTTCTTCCTGTTGAACTCTTTAAGAATCATAAAGTCCTTAGCTCCGGCAGCCCTGTTGAAATGATATTCGAGAGCAGCGGGACGACCGGATCTTTACCCGGAAGGCATTTCGTTACCGATCTGAGCCTTTATGAAAACAGTTTTATGACAGGGTTCAGGTATTTTTACGGGGATCCCGGTGAATATTTAATATGTGCATTACTTCCTTCCTATACTGAAAGAAAAGGTTCTTCCCTTGTCTATATGGCTGACAGGTTAATAAAAGAGAGTAAGCACCCTGACAGCGGATTTTACTCAAAGAATTTCAGGCAGCTGATTGATATTATAGGTAAAGCCAGGCAGGCTGATCACAAAATATTGCTTCTGGGAGTCAGCTTTGCACTTCTTTATCTTGCAGAGAAATATTCGCCTGACCTTTCCGGAGTTACAGTAATGGAGACCGGAGGGATGAAGGGAATGAGGAGGGAGATTCCAAGGCCTGAGCTTCATGCCATTCTGAAGGAAAGGTTTAACCTCGATCATATTCATTCGGAGTATGGAATGACTGAATTGTTAAGCCAGGCTTATTCAAGGAATGGGGGCATTTTTTACTGTCCGCCGTGGATGAAGATCTTTATCAGGGATACTCAGGATCCTCTTCATGTTTTTCCCGGACCAGGGAAAACGGGGGGGATCAGTATAATTGACCTTGCGAATATTAACTCCTGTTCCTTTATTGCCACAGGGGACCTCGGCAGGCTTCATGAAGATGGTGGTTTTGAAGTGCTTGGGAGATTCGATAACAGCGATATAAGAGGTTGTAACCTGCTTGTTGATTGAATATTCTGCTCCCATACCAAGGGGAGATGGAGATAAGCTAAATACCAAGTTTCTTTCTGATGCCAGGAGGAACAGAATTTTTATTGACCATTATGAAAAGTGTTTTGAACCTGACATAGTTTTCTGACATGTTCAGGTAGCCACCAAAGGGATTTCTGCCACCGGCGCCCCAGGAATTTTTTGTAATATAATATTTAATGCCGTTCTGATCTTTGGCGATTCCGGTAATATGCATCAGATGGTCATCAGTAGTCGTGAAATTTTCATATGCTTCCTGCCTCATCTTCTGTGTTACATCAGTTTCCTGTACAACTGCAACACCAAGTGTATGGGAGAAGCCTTTTTCACTTGTATCTCCATCCCAGTCGACAGTGTATCCGTTATCGAGTGCGTAGTCAATTATCTCAATAAGTTCATTGACAGGCACATTATAGAATCTGTCCATGGTCCAGTTATCAGGTACTTCGAGTACTCCCCTGGAATAAAAGGGGAAGTGTGTGAATGAAGTAATTTCGACATAATCAGATGGATCGATCCCCAGGCTTTTTGCAAATGATTCCGGTGTATAGGTCACACCTCTATAGTTAAATGAATCCGGTACCTTTCCAAGGTATGTATCGAGGACGGCACTGACTATTTTATGATATTCCGGGCTCTCGTTATGCCTTTCCACCGGGACTCCTGCGATTGCCTGTATGAAGCTTTGAAGTTCCGTATGATTATGTATGGATGATCCGTAATTAAGGCCGTTATAGACCTCTTCGGGTACAATTCCATATTCACTGAAGACTCTCAGCCAGTCGTGTGACTGTCCTCCTTCTCCAATATTTCCTTTGCCCATCCTTAGGTAATTATCCTTCAGCCGGTCTATATAGTTTTGTCTTATTATGAACATTTCCGAAAGGTCATATTCTCCTTTTCCCATTCTCATAAGTTCCGACTCCATAAATGATGTAGTAGCAAAGCACCAGCAGGTATTTGTTCTTGCCTGGTTTTTTACAGATGTGGCTTTCAGTTCAATAACAGGAGTAAAGGAATATCCTTCAGTAGTTAGTTGAGCAGTGTTATTTGTTGATGCATCTCTTCTTTGTCCGTAAAGGGGCAATAAGAATAATGAAATGATCACTGTCAGTGTGATACGTGTATTCATATCTTCAGATTTTGTTAATATCCTCCTTACAATCCACTCATTTTAAGGATTAAGAATGTGCCAAGCTATAAAAAATAAGGACAAAAAGAAGTGATTAATTTTCCTTATAATGTTTTTAGATAACCTGTTGCAGGGTTTATGAATTCAGCGTCGCGATTATTGATGTTGAAGTCTTACGAACTTCTTATTGGTATTTGTTTGCAAATGCAAATAAATAGCATTTGCAGGTTTTTAGCATTTGCTAATTTTTAGCATTTGCCAGCCATTACTATTTGCAGGTAATAGCAATTTGCCACTTGCTGCTGATTGGCATTTATTGTAAGCATCCGATTATATGGACCTGACTCTTTCTATGGTATGTGAATCCGGTCCTGCCTCCCTGGTCCGTCCGGTAACGTAATCTGCTATTATCACGAGATACTGTGACGGTTAATATCTTTAGCCGGAGAATTATCGCTTTTTGGAAACCAGGTCATATGAATGATCAATCCACGATAATACCATTCTGTCCGGGATAGAACCATCTAGAAATACAGTATTCCAGTGTTTCTTGTTCATGTGATATCCCGGTGTCACTGCCGTGTATCTTTCCCTGAGCTCAAGAGCCAGTACAGGATCACATTTAAGATTAATACTGAGATCTCCTTCAAGGCTTACCAGAGCAAAGATCTTACCACCGGTCTTGAAAACGAGTGTATCATCACCAAAAGGGAAGCCTTCGCTTGCGTTATTCTTTGAGATACAATAATCTCTCAGTGAAATAATGTCCATTCAAGCCGTTTACCTTAAAGTGGGGTAAAATGCACCCTCAATATGATCAATCTTGAAAGAATCGTCACTCCTGATAACTGTTATCACATCAAACCGGCCTTCCTTATTGATGTTGTGCTTCTTAAGATATCCTTCAGCTGCCTGGATTATTGACCTCTGTTTTTCGTTTGTCACCGCTGTCACGGGATGCATCCGGTAATCGTCAGTCCTGGTCTTTACCTCTATGAAGCATATATACTCCTTGTTTTCAGCAATTATATCAATTTCGTGCCTGCCCCATTGCCAGTTTCTGAACAGAATCCTGTACCCGGCTTCTTTAAGGTGACCCGCGGCCAGGTCCTCTCCTTTCTTACCCAGATTATGCGATTCAGCCATTGTTGTCGAAAAGTTATTTCTTGTCTAGAATTAAAAGTTTTTTCTTCGACTTGGTGCCCTGGACATCTGACTTCGGACTTCCGACTTCAAAACTATATTTCAATCAGTTTGTTCCTAATAGCAAATAATATCAGGCTTGCCGTATTCTTTGAGTTAGTCTTGCTGAGCAGGTTCGCCCTGTGTTTATCAACCGTTCTTTTGCTTATAAATAATGTGTCAGCGATCTCCTGGTTTGACAATCCCTCACATATCTTAACAAGGATCTCTTTTTCCCTTTTGGATAGATTTGCCGATTTACTTTCATGCTCGCGGTGTTTGATCTTCTGGATAACATGGTAAAGCAATTCCTGCGAGAAATAGCTGCCTCCTTTTTTAACTGTTAATATGGCTTCTTTGACTTCAGATATATCAGAATCTTTAAGAAGGAAGCCTTTTGCTCCGGCATCAACCATTTTGTAATAGTACTCTTCCTCTCCATACATTGAAAGCGCAATAATGTCAATTTCAGGGCGTATTTTAAGACCTTTCCGGGTAGCTTCAATACCATCCATATCGGGCATATTAATATCCATAAGTGCCACATCTGCGCTGGTATGATTCAGGATTTTCAAAAATTCTTCACCGTTTGAAGCCTCGCCCGTAACCTCGAATTCAGGAAATGCATTAAGCAGGATTTTCAATCCGTTACGAAAGAGCTGGTGATCGTCTGTGATAATTATTTTTATTTTATCCATCTGATTTGCCTGAATTAGAAAGAATCAATCATCTTGATAAGAGCACTTGTTCCTTTACCCGGGGTACTCTCCAGGATAAATACTCCCTCCTCGGCTTTTACGCGGGTTTCAATGTTTGATAAGCCCATTCCTTTTAAATCTTCCTTGCTGAGGGTTGATGTGTCAAAACCGCGCCCATTATCAGAGAACTGCAAGGTAACAAATTTTTCGTGTTTGTTTAATTCAATCTCTATTCTTGAAGCTCCGGAGTGTAGTATTGAATTGTTAATAAGCTCACAAACAGCACGATATATGACCACCTCTTTTTCGTTCTCAAGTCGCTGGTTCTCCATATTTGATTTAAAGTCAATCTCAACCGCTTTGGTCTGATTTATCTTTGTTGTAAAGGTGCTGATCGCACTGGCCAGACCAAAGTTCGATAACACATGGGGACTCAGGGTACTTGAGATATCCTTAATTGTACTGATAGCTTCATTTACCAGATGGTTGGTATTATTCAATATCACAATTCCGGAATCATCTCTGATCCTGGTATTGAGTGCTGAAAGTGACATCTTTACTGTTGACAGGATAGGGCCGAGTCCGTCGTGCAGGTCTTTTGCAAACCTTTTTCTCTCATTTTCCTCGGTGTTTATGATGGCATTAATGACTCTTTTTTCAGCCCTGTTGCGGTCCGATTCTGCCCTCTTGAGCGAGTAGAACAATTCCCTGATGAGAATAACGCCACCTATTATCATGACAGAAATAAGTACACCAATCCATTCGTCTATCATTTGCCACGTGTAGGATGGGGTTCCCCTGAAATATTCAAAAAACTGGATTATCTTGCGCACCGCCATGAAGACAAAGGATATTGAGAGCAGTATCCATGAAAGCCTGTATTTCGTGAGTTTCATGAATCTTAATGCTATAGATGCAGCAATAATCTGCAGTATAATAGAGATAATAAGTGCAATCAGTCTTATCATTCTTCCGGGATATGGTTTTACAAAAATAGAAGTTATTTGTCGTAAACGTAAACACAGGAAGATAAAATAGCGGCACAACGGCGTAAAGGCTCAATGGCGCAGCGGCACAACGGTGCGATAGCCTGATGAGAAAATGGAATAAGGAAGAACAATTCACCTTTACAGATAATTGAAAAACCTCTTTTAAATTTCCTTTTCGCCACTGTGCCATTGAGCCTTTTTTCATACCTTTGGCCATTCCCGGTTATCTGTTATGAACCTGTTATATAATATTGGTATATTTCTCTTTACAGCCCTGGCAAACCTGCTGGCTCCTTTTAATTCCAAAGCTTCCTTACTGGTTAAAGGACGAAGAAAATGGGATGAAAAGATCAGGACAAGGATCAGTCCCGGAGACAGGGCAGTGTGGATCCACTGTGCCTCCCTCGGAGAATTTGAGCAGGGGAGACCGGTTATAGAAGCCATCAGAAAGAAGGTTCAGGGATTAAAGGTAGTGCTGACTTTTTTTTCACCCTCCGGGTATGAGATAAGAAAGAACTATTCAGAAGCAGATTGTGTAATTTATCTGCCGGCTGATACCAGGGCGAATGCAGTTAAGCTGATCGGGTTAGTAAATCCGGAATTTGTGATTTTTGTTAAATATGAATTCTGGAACAATTATATCTCTGTACTTCATGACAAGGGAATACCTTTATACCTCATTTCTGCAATCTTCAGGCCCGGACAGCATTTCTTCAGATGGTATGGCTCTTTTTTCAGGGCAATGCTGAGGAAGTTCACCAGGATATTTGTACAGGATAAGGTATCGATGGATTTGCTTTCTGGTATAGGGATCAGGGAAGTTGTTGTCGCAGGCGATACACGTTTTGACAGGGTTATCCAGGTCGCCGGAGCGGCCAGGGAGATCCAACAGCTTGAAAGCTTCAGGGGAGCGGAAAAATTGTTCCTGGCAGGCAGTAGCTGGTGGCAGGACCAGGAGATCATTACAAGGTATATAAACAAGTTTCCAGGGAAGATGAAATGGGTTTTTGCCCCTCATGAAATTGATGTGTCCAATATTGACAGGCTCGAAAAACTGTTAAATGTCAAAAGTGTGAGATTTTCAAGGTATGAGGATAAGGATCATGATGCAAGAGTTCTTATCATTGATAATATTGGGATGCTCTCTTCAGCCTACCGGTATGCTTATTTAGCTGCTATTGGCGGAGGATTCGGGAAAGGTATCCATAATATTCTGGAACCTGCCTCCTGGGGGATTCCTGTAATGTTCGGTCCTGAGTTCAGTAAGTTCAGGGAGGCGGTTGAATTAATTAAAGAGAAAGCGGCTATGACCTTCAATTCATTTGAGGATTTTTCAGATATAATTGATAATTGGCTGACAGATGAGTTGTTTTACTTAAAATCAGCAAAAACAGCAGCTGATTATATTAAGAAAAATACCGGGGCGACTCCTCTTATTTTGCAAATAATTACCACAAAAGATATCAACAAATTAAACTCATAATTTGTTCAAAACTATTCTTTTCTAAATAGTTAGGATTATATATAAGAGGCGTAAATTGATCCTCCGGAATTAACAAAAGTGTAATTCCGTTGTAATCAAATAATCAAACATTTATAGTTTTTTGCCAGAGATTTATTAATCCTTAAACCTAATTCAATGACGAAACAAATAAAATTCTTGTTACCGATGCTTGTCTTCCTGTCCCTAACTGTTATGATATATGGTCAGGGATCCACAACATCCTCAATGAGCGGTCAAATTACCGACAGTCAGGGAGAGCCCTTACCTGGTGCGACAATTGTAGCAACTCACATTCCATCAGGTACCTTATACGGTGCTACGTCCAATAACCAGGGTTTGTATTCAATACAGGGGATGCGTCCCGGTGGTCCATATAAAGTGGATGTGAGCTTTATTGGCTACAAAACTGTGGATTATACCGACATAACCCTTTACCTTGGAGAAAACACCAACCTTAATTCTGCACTCTCTGAAGGTGTGACCGAGTTAACCGAGGTTGTAGTTGTTGGAGCCAGACCTTCGAAGTTCAACACCACTAAAACAGGTGCTACAACCAACATTTCGGGTCAGCAAATCGTAACCTTACCTACCATTAGCCGCAGCATTAACGACATTGCACGGGTTTCCCCCTATGCCAGCGGAATGAGTTTTTCAGGAGGTGACGGACGTTCCACAAATTTCACAGTCGATGGTTCAAATTTCAATAACAACTTCGGTCTGAGCAGTAATTTACCCGGAGGCGGCAATCCTATTTCTCTTGATGCTATTGAAGAGGTGCAGGTTGTAATTGCTCCATTCGATGTCAGACAAACCAACTTTATAGGTGGAGGTATCAACGCCATTACCAAATCCGGAACAAATGCAGTAAAAGGTACCGCTTATACTTATCAGACAAATCAGAATATGAGGGGTAATAAGATTGGCGATCACGACTTTGGAGACCGTGCTGAAGAATCGAACTCTATTTATGGTTTTACGTTGGGAGGGCCAATCATTAAGAACAAGCTGTTTGTCTTTGGTAACCTAGAATATGAAAAAACACCGCAGCAGGTAATACGCTGGCGCGCCTCAACAGATGGTGTGTCAGATCACCAGACCATTTCTCGTGTAACTGAATCGGATTTACAGACTGTTTCCGATTTCCTGAGAACTAATTATGGCTACGAGACAGGTTCTTATACGAGTTTTCCCGCCAACGAGTCGAACCTTAAATACCTCGTACGTCTTGACTGGAACATTAACGATGCCAACAAACTAAGCATACGTTTCAATCATACCAAAAATACTGCATGGAATCCACCAAACGGTAACTCAACAGATGGCAACTACCGTGACCGTAACAAAGACCGTGTTGGAGAATTTTCAATGTCGTATGCCAATTCAATGTATTCAATGGATAATATTGTTAATTCCGGATCGGTGGAATTAAACAGCCGGTTCAGTAAAAATATTTCCAATCAATTTTTAGCAACATACTCCAACATTGAAGATGTTCGCGGATCTACATCCGACCCATTCCCGTTTATTGATATCATGAGTGGTGATTTTGCAACAGGAGCTGCTGCACTGGACCCTTATATTTCAGCTGGATACGAATTGTTTACATGGAACAATGGCATAAAGAATAAAATCATTACTGCTACAGACAATTTCACCTATTATGTAGATGCTCATAAGCTGACAGCAGGTATCAGTTTCGAATACCAGATGGCTGATAATAATTATATGCGCAGCGGAACAGGTTACTACCGTTATGCAAGCATGAGCGATTTTATGAGTGGTGCTGCACCCGTTGATTTCGCCTTGACCTATGGAACAAATGGAGAGCTCGTTCCTTCCAATGCTGTGAAATTCAATCAGATCGGAGCTTATATTCAGGATGAATGGAATCCTCTTCAGAATTTTAAGCTGACAGCTGGTTTACGTGCCGATAATCTTTCATTCGTCGATGATATAATGACCAACAATGCAATCTTAAATCTCGATTTTGGCGGACGCCATATTAACACCGGTGAATGGCCCTCTGCAAAAATCAACCTGTCGCCACGCGCTGGCTTTACCTGGGATGTCAAAGGTGATAAATCACTTGTAGTACGTGGCGGAACCGGGATGTTCACTGGTCGTCTTCCATTGGTATTCTTCACCAACATGCCTTCAAACGCAGGGATGAACCAGATATTGATGAAGCTGCAAACCCGTTTTAATACAACCACCGGTGGTGTAATATCAAGAGATCCACGATTGGACCTGCTGGCAGGCGGAATGATTACAGATGTTAATGAAATGATTGAAACACTTGGGTTTCAAACGGTAGTAACTCCCGAAGATGGTAGTGTGCCAAGTTCAATCGCAGGGGTAGACACTGATTTCAGGATGCCCCAGGTATGGAAATCTTCAGCAGCAGTTGACTTTAAAGTTCCGGTGGAGTTCCCCATCTCCGTAACGGCTGAAGGTATTTTTACTAAGAACATTAATGCTGTAATGCTTGATAATTATGCTGTTAAACATACATCTGCCGCATGGACGAAATTTTCAGGTCCCGATGACCGTTATATTTTCCCGGCAGATTACCTGTATAACTCCGCTATAAGAGATGCCTGCGTACTTATAAATACTAATGAAGGCTATGGTTATACCTTAAACCTGACCCTGAATGCTGAACCGGTAAAGAACCTCAATGCAATGGTTGCCTATACAAAAACCGAAATGAAGGAGGTTTCAGGCATGCCTGGCAGTAATGCCAATTCGGCGTGGGTTGGACTTGTTACTGTTAACGGTCCGAATGACGCTAATGTCCAGCGTTCGCAGTACGTGGTTCCTGACAAGGTAATCGGTTCACTGTCATACCGTATTCCTTACCTGAACAACCATATGGCTTCTACCTTCAGCGTGTTTTATACAGGCTTTTCCCCATATGGAAACTCCTTCATATATACCAACGATATGAATGGTGACGGTGTCACTAACGACCTGATTTACATCCCGAAAGCAAAGGGCGAAGTATCATTCTTAACAGCTGCGGATGAGGATGCATTTTTTGCTTTTATTGACCAGGACAGGTACCTGAGCAAACACAAGGGCGGATATGCCGAGGCTTATACTGCACGTGCGCCCTGGGCTAACAGGTTAGATTTCCGTTTTGTACAGGATTTCTCGGTTAAAGCCGGAAGCACAAGAAATACCTTGCAATTGAGCATTGACCTGCTTAATGCAGGCAACCTGCTGAATTCAAAATGGGGAGTTTACAAAAACATGGCAGCAAGTAACTATGGTGCAATCCTGAAGTATGAAAGTCGTGATCTGAACGACGTCCCCACCTTCTCGATGGTACAGGTAGGCGGCGCTTACCCGACCGAAACCTATTCCACATATCTGAATATTAGTCAGTGCTGGATGCTACAGATTGGCTTGCGTTATATCTTCAACTAGAATTGAGGTTTAACAGAAACGATAATTAAGGGCGCCGGAATCCGGCGCCCTTAATTTGTAATTGGTATTTGTGAACTACCTGTAAATGAAGATATATTAAATACTTATATGTTTCTGACAATTTTCAGGTAAATTAATAATCTTGTAAGTACCACAAAATAAACGACATACAAAAAGTTAATAACTATGCAGTCAAATGTTAATAAAGTTAAAAATTTTGACTTGCATCGGGAGGTCTGCTTGTTTAATTTAGCAAATACCCGCTTTTGAAATCAGTGGGGGTATAATCTCATCAAAATCAGAGAATAACAAAAAGATATGGAAGATTTATTTGTCCAGGAACCAACTATTGCTGCTGAAAAGCCGGCACAAGAACAGTCAAGCCAGGAAAAGAATAAGAGAGATGATGAAGACCTGATAAAACAAACGATTAATACAGTGCATGATAGAACGGTTTATTCACATGATGAGGCAGTTGATGCAAGCATCCAGTACTTTAAAGGTGATGAACTTGCAGCAAGGGTGTGGGCAAATAAATATGCTTTAAAGGATTCCTTCGGAAATCTTTACGAGAAAACTCCTGATGATATGCACCGGAGGCTGGCCCGTGAGATACACAGGATAGAGAAGAGATATAAGAACCCCCTTTCTGAAGATCTTATTTACAGTGTCCTGAAAGATTTCAGGTACATCGTCCCACAGGGAGGTCCTATGACAGGTATAGGCAATGATTACCAGATCGCGTCACTGTCGAACTGCTTTGTTATTGGAAATGATGGCTCTTCCGACTCTTACGGAGGGATTATGAAGATCGACCAGGAACAGGTTCAGCTGATGAAGCGCCGCGGGGGAGTAGGGCACGACCTGTCGCACATACGTCCTAAAGGAACCCCTGTACTTAACAGCGCCCTTACATCAACAGGTGTTGTCCCTTTCATGGAGCGATACTCAAACTCAACAAGGGAAGTGGCCCAGGACGGACGAAGGGGAGCGCTGATGTTGTCTATATCAATCAAACACCCCGATTCAGGGAAATTCATTGATGCCAAGCTGGAGAGCGGTAAGGTCACAGGGGCAAATGTTTCGGTGAAACTGACAGACGACTTCATGAAAGCAGTAGAGGAAAAAAGTCTCTTCAGGCAACAGTACCCCATTAATTCAGATAATCCCAAATTTGTGCGCGATATTGATGCACTACAGTTGTGGAATAAGATAATACATAATGCCTGGAAGTCGGCTGAACCGGGGGTATTATTCTGGGACACTATCATTAGCGAGAGTGTACCTGACTGCTATGCCGACCTGGGATATGCCACCGTTTCAACAAACCCGTGCGGAGAGATCCCCCTGTGCCCCTACGACAGCTGCAGGTTG
>CAYQBZ010000014.1:0-18027 GCA_964415855.1 uncultured Rikenellaceae bacterium | reverse complement strand
CCTGAAGAATATTGGCAATGTAAGCGAATATGCCATCAATAAGCCCGGAAACAGGCTTGCATATGTAATTAATGCTGAAGATAAAAAAGGAAACGGTGTTGAGCTTATGAATCTTGATGATTATAGTATCAGGTTTATCGATAACGATACCTGTATCTATCGATCGCTTGCATGGGAAAAAGAGGGAAATGCACTGGTGTTCCTTAAAGCACGGACCGACACAAGCTATGTGGAAGATAACAATATTCTGTTTACAGTCAGAAACATATATAGCAAACCTGAGATAAAAAGCTACAATCCTTTAACAGACAATTCGTTCCCTGAAAAGATGAGAATCAGTGAAAACCACACTCCTTCAATAACTGAGGATCAGAAAACTCTCTTTTTTGGCGTATATAAATGGACCCCCAGAGAGAAGAAAGAAAAGAAACCTGCTGAACCTCTAAAATTACCGGGTGTCGATATCTGGCACTGGAAGGATGACCCGGTACAACCCAGGCAACAGGTCACAGTTGAAACTGACAAAAAGTTCACATACCTCTATGCATGGACTCCTGATATGAACAAAATCGTCAGGATAACTGATGAAGAAACCCGCGAGGCAGATCCCACGCTGGATGGACATTTTGCTCTGGCAACAAATGATACAGCATATAAACCTGCATTCAGGGAACAACTTTATGATCATTATGCAATTAATACCTTATCAGGAGATAAAAAGATGATCCTTCAGGGTTTTCCAAGGATATACGGGTCGTCACCAGCCGGTAAATATGCCCTGTATTTTAAGGACAAGTGCTGGTGGATCTATGACATCCTTAAAGATACCCACACTAACCTGACCAAAGACATACCCACCGTCTTCCTGAATACACGCTATGACAGACCAAGCGATGTTATCCCGCCATTTGGCATCGGTGGCTGGTTCAAAGATGACAAAGCTATACTCTTATATGACGAATATGATGTGTGGAAAGTGAGCACTGATGGTTCAAAACCTGTGCGTCTGACCAACGGTAAAGAGAGTAACATGATATTCCGGTATGTAAGGCTGAGTAACGAGTATCCCTATATAGACCCAGCATCGGATCTTTATTTCTCAGTTTCAGGTGACCTGGACAAAAATATGGGATACTACAGGCTGACAGGTAAAAATAAACTCGAAAAACTTATCTATGAGAATAAAGCTATAAGTGGCCTGAAGAAAGCTGAAAAATCTGACTATTTCATTTTTAATTCAGGAACTTACTCATCTTCTCCGAACGTATACAGGACCTCTTATTCTTTTTCCGACCTATCAAAAATATCAGATACAAATCCCCAGCAGGCAAAATTTGCCTGGGGAAAAAGCGAACTTATAAATTATAAGAACAGAGATGGGAAACCTCTTCAGGGATCACTGTTTTATCCTGCCAACTATGAGCCGGGAAAGAAATATCCTATGATAGTTTATATTTACGAGTTACTGTCATCCGATGTAAACAGATATGTAACACCTTCCCCGAGGAGTCCATATAACACGACAAATTATACCAGCCAGGGGTTTTTCATTTTCCATCCTGATATAGTTTATAAGACTAACCATCCGGGAGAGTCAGCAGTTGATTGTGTTGTGCCTGCCGTTGAAGAGGTACTGAAAACAGGTATGATCGATGAGAAAAAGATCGGTATCATGGGGCATAGCTGGGGTGCCTACCAGACATCCTATATTATAACACAGACCAGGCTTTTCTCTGCAGCCGTTGCAGGAGCGCCACTAATTGACATGATAAGCATGTACAATGAAATATACTGGAACTCAGGTTCACCAAATCAAAATATCTTTGAGACATCTCAGGGCCGTCTCAGGGAACCATGGTGGGAAATTATGGATAATTACATGAAAAATTCACCGATGTTCCAGGCTCAGAATATAGAAACACCCCTTCTGGTTACATTCGGCACGAAGGACGGTGCCGTCGACTGGCACCAGGGAATTGAAATGTTCACTACTATGCGACGCATGGAAAAGCCATACATAATGCTGGTATATGATTCGGAAAATCATTCGCTGGCCAAGAAAGAGAACCAGCTTGACTATACAAAGAAGGTTAACGAATTCTTCAACCATTACCTGCTTGGCGACACCGCCAGTACCTGGATAACCTCAGGGAAGAAATATCTTGAGAAAAAACTGGAGGAAGAAAAAGCTGCTAAAAAATAGGTACATCCGATATATGAGCGAACCTTAAATTATTTCCCTGAAATTACGCATAAGATCACTTACCATGAACCTGAAAGTGCTGGCTAAAAAATTCGCAATTTATAAATTTGCTCCGGATGTTACCTTGCCTGGATGGATCTATTCCTCTGAATTTTATTCTATTACCAGAACCACAGAAGAAACCTCGGTAGTGTGCGTGCAAAGAGATGAGAACCATGATGAAATAATTTGCAGCAAAGACTGGAGAATAATAAAAATTGACGATATGCCTGATCTCTCATCGATTGGAATAATAGCTGAAATATCAGATATTCTAGCAGGAAGAAATATTCCAGTTTTTACTATATCCACCTATAACACTGATTATTTTTTAGTCCGTCAACAGGATCTGACTGAGACAACCTCACTGTTGACCGATAAAGGACATAAGATTATAAACCAAAATTAACCTGAGATATATGGATAGGCTAATAATTCTCGGGACCTCAGATGATGAAGATACAATATTCAAACCTGTATTTGTATTTTAAAACATAAAACCTGCCAATAAGTTAATATTTGTCAGACGTGAATGAAAGCCTCCTACCATATAGTCCCATTCTCCCAGATGATTTTGGCCGACAAAATACTCATATCTTAATCCCAAAAATACTCCCTGTTTATCATTAAATTTAAATGCAGTTTCGATCCCGGCAGTCAAACAGTATTGAGATAACCCACTTATAAAGTCCATATAACCATAATCTTCGGTATAATCTTCAAACTTAAGTATTCTATTGTATCCTAATCCGATTAATGCTGAAGGTTGAATTCTTTTAGACGGATAAGTATATTTAATAAGTACCGGAATTTTTAAGGTTGATAAATCTAGTGAAGATATAGCAGTTGAGAATTTAGCGTTGTAATATGACACTTCCACTTGCAGACTATATTTTTCGCTAAAAGTCGGATCCCGCAAATTTAAAAAAGCACCTAACGAAATCCCGATACTCTCATCCTCCGGCAAATAACTTAAATCAATTCCTGTACCTCCCTCCTTAAATGATATCCGGGAGAATGTCACTCCCGCTATCGGGCCAAAGGTGAATTCAACCTTTGTATTTCTCTTCGAATAATTTGTGCATGCATCCCCCGGACAAACCTCTCTATGGTAATCTTCAGCAATCCTGACAAGTGAGTTCTGACTTAGTGATATGCTTTCTACTTTGCTCATAGTTGCAGGGCCATCAATAAACATATTTTTCAGTATACCTATATATTCTTTTGATTCTCTTTCATATTTAACAGGATTAGCCTCGCTATAAGCTCTGTCAACTCCGGCTTGCTCCCTGACAGCAGTCACCTGTTTTATTGTGTTTTTAAGCTCCTGAAGATTTTGGTCATTCTTATCTATTAAATAGTGATCCCCTGCAATATCTGTATAATAGTACAGATCGCTGATACCTTCAAAGAGGAATTCTAAAAAGATCTTTTTTGTAGAATTTGGACCTGCAGTCTTTGAGACATAATATTTACCATTTGTAAATCTGTATCCCTTTATATCATCAGGAGAATAAATTGTTTTATCTCCTTTCGGGCTTAGCATAAAAACACATTTTAAGGAGTTTTCCCTTTTTCCGTTATTTTGGATAAGTCCGGAAATAGTATCATTACTATTCAGAATAATATAACCCTCCTTGAAATTAGCCTGGGATTTACCAACAGGGAAAATAAACTCCAGAAGGACCAACAGGGAAAGATATTTTCTCATTTTACCAGGAATATTAAATTTAAGATAAGTAATCTATTTTAATATCGAATGTAATACTTTAATTAATACAATCAATACAAAAAGGTTCTTGTTTAAACTTAACAATTCCGTCACCCCTATTCTATAAGGGTCAGGGCATTTTCAATCCATGCGTATTAGCCTGTGAAGGTAGTACAAGCAGATGAAGTCCGATTTAAGATCAAACAATATAAACAGGTTTTTATCAGGGAAATAAAAATACGGGGAAAAGATAAATCTCATCCCCGTATTAAACCTGCCATTATGAAAACCCCTGTTATTCAGATCATCAGTCTGATCCGGCGGAAACCGGTGCTACTACAGTACCGGCAGCTCCCGGATTGCCATCCTGGCTCTTTGGAGATGCAGATTCCGTTATAAGGTTATCTTCTTTCCCTATTGTCTCCATCTCAATACGTCGTGCTTTCTCACGTTCCCGTATAAATGGCACAAGATCCAGTCCGGCAAGAGTAAATTTCTCAGGATCGTCCGGCGTACTCAGCCAGACAGATGTACCTGGCTCAAGACCTTTTTCAACAATAATATTCTTGTCATTCGATTCGCCAAGGACTACAATCTGCCTGTCACCATCCTTTGTATAAACAAACGGAATACTGTCTGCTCCGGCATGTACACTTTCAGCAGGAACATATACAACGTCATCATAATTCCTGATAAGAATTTTATTGCTTGTTGTCATTGAAGGTCTGAGGTCAGGATCTGAGTCGTTGATCTTTACCATTACTTCAAAGACCTTTGAATCGGAATTAGTCAGCTGTTCTCCAATATTGGCTATTGAAGCAATCTCTCCCATATAAGTTTTACCCTGTAATGCATCAATAGTTATATTAACCTGCTGACCTGGCTTTATTTTACTTACCTCAATCTCACTTATATAGGTTTTTGAAAGCAGAGATGTAAGATCCGGCAGGGTAGCAACTGTCATATTCCATGGATTTACAATTGAGCCTACCTTATATTTGTTGCCAAGCCTGTCTTTCTTATAGACAACCATACCATCGGATGGCGCTGTGATAGTAAATCTGCCAAGTATATCGTTAAAATCATCAACTTTGCTTTGCTGCCTGGCAAGGTCCAGTCTCATATTTCTCAATTCAGATAATGTCTGCGAATATCTTAGATTATATGTCTTTTTTTTCTGTTCAAGCAGACGCTTTGCCCTGTCCAGTGCCAGTTCTGCACGTCTCTGCACTGCCGGTGGCTCGAATTCCGATTGCTCAAGTGCTATACCTGCCTCTTCCACAGCAAATGCCTGATTCCTGATCTCGTCTCTTAATGTACTGAGGACAACAGCTGTATCAAGCAATTTCATATCCACATCACTTTTTTTAGCCTTAAGCTCATCCATCTCATCTTTTAAGTTATTGTTGAAATTCGACCTGTCAAGTGTTGCAATGTAATCCCCCTTCTTTACTTCTGTACCCTCAGGAACAATATCGACTATTGCTATGCCGGCAGTTCTGAAATTCCTGTTTCGCACAATGTCGGGTCCCTTAATATCCAAGGATTCTTCCGGTACAAGTTCTCCCGAAGCAGAAACTGATATCTCAAAACCACCCTGCTGTGCTTCGGCAAAGTTCAACATTTCTGAATCTCCCGTGGTGCCCCGGACAAATGCCATCAGTCCTATCAGAGTTACCACCACAACCAATCCTGTTATTATTACTGTTTTCTTCATATAATATCTACTTAAGTTTCAGATACAGTTATAAGCACCGTATTTAATGGTCAAACACAGCATTTTGTAATATGTTCACTTTATATACAGGAAAATGACATATCAGGGTAAGGACCTGACTCAAAAAGCCTGACATGAAACCACAACAACATCATAAATAATTGATGTATAACTTTTTAAGGATTAGTTGGCAGGATGATGGAATATCAGTTATTAAACGGGAAATCATGTTGAAAACAGGCCTTTTTAACAAAAAATAACAATTCCGGAAAATGTGGATCCCTGTTTTGATACAGTTTGTTGGTTCAGACGTACCATTTGTAGAATCATCCTTTTCCGGTATTTGTCAATAGCATAAATTTGGTATCAAAGAAAAGAAACAAACAAGATTTCAATTTCGAGAAATAGTATTGGACAGCAGACAGTAAAAAAGTTTAGAATTTAAAATTAACAACAATTAAAATTAATAGCCATGAAAAGAAAAAGTTTATTTTTTGCAGCATTACTAATAGTAGCATTTAGTTCTGCATCGTTTGCAGCAGAAGTAGTTGCTGAAGGTAAAACACATTCAGCACTCGGAGATTACAAAATTGAAATAGCCGAAAATACGGTTATGATAAACGGTGAGGAATTCACACCGTTTGTGATCAGTTATCAGAATTCACCTCTTGAGGTTAAAGTTGCCATAAAAGAAGAAGGTGACTGCAAGAAGTATTATGTATTGTCAGACAAGCTCTCAGTTCAGTATGTATGCAATGCCTACTATTTCGGAGTTGAGAAACTTGACAAGTCTTTTGCAAAAGAGGGTTATTCAACATCAGATGAAGCTCTTGACAGGAATGAGTATTTTCATCAGAAGGTTCTGACATCTGGACAGGGTTACGAACTTGGGAACACAATGCTGATTGCAGCTTATTTCCCGAGACTCATCAAAAATTCAGATGATGCAGTAGCCACAAGGTAAGTTCTCTACGCGGCCGTTCGGCCAATCCTAGTTTTAGGTTTTAATTTAACTGAGAATCCCGGAGTAATATCCGGGATTCTTCATTTTTCCCTTCGTATGGAATTTCTTGGAGCCATTCAGATAATCCATCCTCAGTATTAATCTCTTTATTAATCTCAGTATTTTAATACGTTGAATACTTATCCCTGAACATCTTAAGGTAGTCCGCAGTCTGTCTTACAAGTCTCTGAACGGACAATCCGTGCCCTATGCCAGGAACCATGCAACCAGGATCACCATCAGTAAGGAAAACGTAATGGGCATGTATCATTGAGCGCAGCCATCCCGGAGGAACATGACCGGAAGGGAAACTTGTAACCGGCAAATAATTGCTACCGGTCGATCTGCGGTTCCACACGCCTGTTTCTTCAAGGTAATATTCAAAAGAATCAGGTGCTTGTGTTGAATAACGGATGGCTCCCTTTTCAGCAAACAGCTCAACATAAAAAAGATCTCCGGTGCCAGGGCTGATCCTGCTGGCAGATATTGTACCGACGGCATCAGTTGATTCATCATAGAGTGAGATCATACTGAACAGGTCGGATTCCGGGGGTACATCTTCAAAATGTCCGGACTGCATGGCACCTGTAATTGCAAGCCTGTCACCAAGGAAGGCTATAAGGAGACTTATGGAATGTGAGCCAAGGTCGGCCATTGCGCCACCGTCAGGTGCAGGTGTAAGGCGCGAGGACCTGTGCTGGCGGTAATCATTCTTCAGATAGTCGCCATGGTAATATTTGAGATCAAAGTGAATTGCTTTGCCAAGCTGCCCCGAATTCCATAACTCAAGAGCCTCAAGCACAGCCGATGAAAACAGGAACTGAAAACCTACCTGTATCTTTTTAGAGGGATGCAGCTCTGTTAATTTTGCAATCTCGTTTTCTTCCTCAAGGCTCGAGCAGACGGGTTTTTCAAGATAGATCTTCCTTACATTTTCCATGCCCAGGGCTGATTTCAGGTGTTCGAAATGAACTTTATTCGGCCCCAGGATAAAGACTGTGTTAATCCTCTTGTCTGAAAAAAACTCCTCTATTGCCGGTGATCGGTGGAAACTGTATTTTCCTGCAAATGATTCACGGCTCGCCGCTGAGAAGGAGCTTACTGCCTCGAGTTCCGGTTGGGGAGGATCATCATAATAATATCGTAATGAATTGAGAGCATAGGCATGTGAACGTGCAATGCCTCCGGCCCCGATAAATCCCACAATGGCTTTTTCCTCTCGCATATCGTGTTAAATTTGATTATCATTTCAAAAATAGGTCAAATAATGGTCAGAAGTTCGAATTGGGGGAAAAAGATGGGTGATGCACGGAAGGCGGAAGGCGGAAAGCGGAAGGCAGGACCACAGGATCAGGTTCCTGTAAATGCGATATTGATAACCATGATTTCAGATTTTCCTGTTGTACGTACGGGAGAACCCCAGAGCCGGATCTATTTCTTCTATCTTTTGTACAAACCTCTCAACAAAATGCACATTTGTCTCCACCCTGAGGTGAAAATCAGCAACAAATGCAATTTTAAGATGGTCTGACCGTAATGATCTCCTGGGTATAGCGATGCTGTATTCTGAGATCCTGATAGTATTGAAGTTAATAATACCGGAAGCAACAACTAATATGGAAAGAGATATTATAATAGTCAGCGACAGCGCTTTAAACCTGGTGGTCCTGAATTTTTCCAGGGCTACTGCCTTGAAAATCCTGTTTAAAAGAAAAAGAAGATCGAAAAGAAGGACAAAGAGGAAGAGATACAGATAAAATGGCAGGATATAACCGGCAATAGCATCAATAATCTGCACCAATCCACTGTTTTCTGCATTGCTGAAGAGATTACTTAGCGGATATTACCGATGCCAAAATCAGGTATATGCATGTGTAACGGAACCTGTAACCCTTGTTTATGTATACATGCCATATCCTCAGGAACACATAAATGTTCAGTATGATATAAGCTGTTGTAATGATTGTGTGAAACATTTTCAACGGTTATCTCTCATTTCCTGCTTCATAAGGAAACGTACAATTTCTATTTATGGTTCTTAATTCAGGGGATACTAAGTGGCAGTTGTAAATATATAAAGTCTTTCAATAAATCATTCAGGATAATTAATATATATTTTGTCCTTTTCAACTACTTTTGCAGAAATCCGGAAACATATGGACTGGCTGAACGATTTACTTTTCAGGGAGAGTGTTGCTCATACGATTTTTCTCTACTGTATAATTATTGCAGCCGGAGTATTCTTAGGTAAGATAAAGATATTCGGCGTGTCGCTGGGTATCACTTTCGTCCTGTTTGCAGGAATTGCAACAGGTCATTTCGGGTTTTCAGCCAACAGGGAAGTAGTTGAATTTATCAAGGAGTTCGGACTGATCCTTTTTGTCTTTTCCATTGGTCTGCAGGTTGGACCCGGATTCTTCGCTTCATTCAGGAAAGGAGGTATTTCACTTAATATACTGGCCCTCATACTTGTGATCCTTGGCGGACTTATTACCCTTCTGATACATTTTATAACGGGTACATCGCTACCGGTGCTGGTTGGCATAATGTCGGGAGCTGTCACAAATACGCCGGGACTGGGAGCGGCTCAGCAGGCACTTGACCAGGTTTCGCGGAACATGCAGGTAACAGGTATACCTGATATCGGTCTTGGTTATGCAGTTGCATATCCTTTTGGGGTACTTGGAATAATTCTTTCCATGTTCATTATCCGGAAGACCCTTGGTATCAGCATCAGGAAGGAGCAGAACCTTTTTAACAGGGATCAGCATCCCGAAGAAATCATACCTGAACGGATCAGCATTGTTGTCAGCAATCCCAAGGTTTTCGGGAAATCCATTTCCGAGATCTCAGGACAGGTGAAAAAGGAGATTGTAATTTCGCGCGTACTTCGACAAGGAGAGCTGCTATCGGCTTCCTCCGGTACTGTTATCCTTGAAAATGATATAATACTTGTTGTAGCCAGCCGGGGACTGATACAGGAGATTGTCGGCCAGATAGGCCATAAGAGCGAAATGGATATTGCAGCCAAGTCCGGTACCCTTATTTCACGACGGGTGATGGTGACGAATAAGGATGTATTCGGAAAAGACCTGGGATCATTAAAACTCAGATCAAGGTACAATATAAATATTACAAGGGTTTATCGTGCAGGTATAGAACTGGTTGCCTCACCTCATCTCAGGTTGCAAATGGGAGATAAGCTGACGGTTGTCGGAGATGAGAAATCGATGGAGAAAGTTATAAATGAGCTGGGGGACTCTGTGAAACGACTTAATGAGCCTAACATAATCCCGATCTTCATTGGTATCCTTCTTGGGGTCATCCTCGGCACTGTACCCATTCATATACCAGGAATGGTTAATCCTCTGAAACTTGGACTGGCCGGAGGACCGTTAATAATTGCAATCCTTCTCAGCAAGTACGGGTACAAAATTTCTCTTGTCTCGTATACCACTCCCAGTGCAAACCTTATGTTAAGGGAGATAGGTATTGTTCTGTTCCTTGCAAGCGTTGGTATCACCTCGGGTGAAAAGTTCATTTCCACTCTTAGCTCAGGCGACGGGTTCCTGTGGATGGGATACGGTACCTTTATCACTCTTCTTCCTTTGCTTATTGTTGGTTTCATCTCCCGTATCTTCCTTAAAAAGAACTATCTTGAGATATGCGGGCTTCTTTCAGGAAGCATGACCGATCCGCCTGCCCTGGCCTATGCAAACAGCGTTGCGCAATCGGAAGCACCTGCAGTGGCATATGCCACCGTATACCCGTTGGTTATGTTCATGCGAATCTTTATTGCACAGCTTCTTATACTGATCTTTGTCTAGCTGCATCTGCGGAATTCTAATGTGGACTGATACTTTAAGCATACCGTCTGGACGGTGGTAATCCATACGAAGAACAATAATTATAAAATTGCTTATATTTGGCAATATTTAGTGCAAAATCATAATGTTATGATGAAATATCTGAACCTGTTACTTTTTGCAGCCATGATAGTGATGAACTACCTGGCAAACGCTCTCCCGCTAAATGGCAAAACAACAGGCGAGCTCTCCGATGCTTTTCCAAACCTGTTTGTTCCTGCAGGAGTTACATTTTCCATATGGGGTGTCATATACATTCTCCTCCTGGTTTATTGCATAATACAGTTTTCAGGTTCAAACCAGATAGTCATATCGAATATATCGTGGCTTTTTGGCTTATCGTGTATCCTCAATGGGCTGTGGATAGTCTTCTGGCATTACGGAAAACTGCCTTTCTCATTACTGGTAATGATCGGGTTACTTATATCGTTGATCTCTATTAATATACTTACTCGAGAATTGTCTCCCGGTATTATAAAAGCCGCTTTCGGAGTATACCTTGGCTGGATATGTATTGCCACTATTGCCAATGTCACTACCCTCCTGGTGCATTATGGCTGGAATGGTTTTGGAATATCAGAGGAAACATGGACAATAATTATGATCGCCATTGCCGCTCTCATTGTTGCCGCGACGATCTACAGGCTTCGAAATCCCTTTATCGGTTTATCAGCAGTATGGGCATTTACCGGTATAATTCTGAAACGTCACGATGATTTCAGATCCATTGCTCTGGCTGCTTCCCTGGCTGTTATTATTGTCGGGGTGATTACAGCATGGGGGTTCCTGAGAAAATACACAATTTAAAAAGCTGTCAGGGCAGTTTTAATTACTGCGGTATCGGCGACAGAAGATGTATAATGGGTACGGAAACCCGACACATCCTTTAGGACAAACTCAGGAACACCTTCTGTCCGCATGGCTCTTACATGCATGAAGTCGGCATTCTTAACATCATTAAGAGAAAAAGCCGGACGCAACTCTTCCCCGTCGTAACTTACCCTGACATTGTTAAATTCAATACCATCTACGTGTCTTATGTAAAAACCGTATGAAGGTGTTGATCCGAACATTCCTGGTTCGGGATACCCGTTTTCACGTTCAGGCGGCTCAATAGCTGCCATTTCCCTGGTACCTCCGCCGGTACAGTAAATCTGGATATTACTCAGCTGAACATCTTCAATATCAGATCCCGGGATACCGCTTATTATTGAACAATAAGCCGGCCTGGTATCGTAAGCTACAATATTACTTATAATTATTCTCCTTACCTTACCGACGGGCACCCCTTCAGGTCCGCGCATACGGCTCCCAAGTCTGATAAAAATGGGGGCGCTTATGATGTTTCGCATAGTGATATTGGTTATTGTAACATCTTCAAGGAGAGCACCATCGACCGATTCCAGGGCCAATCCCTGGCAGCTCTCGAAGGTGCAGTTTGAGATTGTAATATTCTTGAAGCCACCACCATTCGATTCCGTTCCAAACTTAATACGACCTGTAAAATTTGCCCTGTAGCCCTGCCCTATTGGCTTATAGGTGGCATCGAGCATAGTTCCCTCTTCAAATCCGCCGGAGACCCAGCAATTGATAATGTTCACATTTTCCACAGAACGGGCACACCCCAGGCCGAAGGAACTCTTAAGACAAATAGCATCGTCCCAGGGTGAATTTACATAACAGTTTGATACCCTTACGTTACGGCAGCAGTCAATATCCATTCCGTCACGGTTGGTGTCGATTTTAAGATTATCTATAGTGAGGTTATCGACACCTGTCGCCAGGATGCCAAAGTGTCCCCCGTGCAGGATGGAAAAATCCCTTAATATAACATTATGGCAATTTTTAAGGGCAATAGCTTTATTACCCAGGTTATCCGGCAGTTTATCCTGGCGAAGAAAACGGGTAAGTCCTTTCCCATAGATCAATCCCGGCCCCATAATGGATACATTTTCAAGATCTTCACCCCAAATAAGGCTGTTGTGCCAGTGACTGTGTCCGAAATCCTGGTACTGATATTTATCGCCCCAGACATTGGGCTCTGCCCTGTCGTAGGCAGCTGTATCCAGTATTGCTTCAATAACAGCACCCTGATCAAGATACAGGGCTATGTTGCTTTTAAGTCTTATTGAGCCAGACAAATAACTTCCTGCCGGGAAATAGACGGTCCCGCCTCCTGCCTTCGATGCAGCATCGATTGTCTTATTAATAGCAGGTGAGTCAAGTTGAACACCATCTCCCCTGGCGCCATAAGTCCTGACATTGAAGTGGGCCGCGGGTACAGAAGCATCCGGAGTCATTGTCCTTGCCTGGACTGAGACCTGCAGGGAAAAACATACAATAAAAACTGATAAGACAAGGAGATTCTTTTTCATAACATTTAATTTAATTCAAGACATTTTTTGATAGAACATGTCTCAATACAGTTAAAGACATGGAAACAGATAATACAAAAGTAACATGCTATCAGTCTTAGCAGCTATAGCTGATCGAGGGCAATTTTCGCACTCAGGTAATCCGGTGAAATAGCGAGTGCGGCATTAAACTCCTCTCTTGCCCTGGCCTTATTCCCAAGACCTGCATTGCCAAGGCCTGCAACATAGTGCGGCATTGCGAGGTTGTCGCGCGAAGGTTGCCGCCTGTCGCTGATGAACTGCGGGTCTCCTTCATTTCCTGCCTGGCTGGCCCGTGAGCCGGTATCTGCCCCGGCAAGCTCTTTGAATATTGCCTCCGCATCACCATGATTCCCGAGTTTTTCCCGGGCGAGAGCAACAAAATAACGCTGTTCCTGGGAATTTCCCCCAAAACCCCTCCTGTTTCCGCCACCAAAACCTGCTGATCTGCCTGTCCTTGATCCTGTTTCAATAACTTCGTTCCACGATTTTGCTGCATTTTCTTTTTCTCCCAGGGCATCATATGCGCAGCCTGTCCAGAATACTATCTGTATCTGGCGTGAGTTACGTCCCTGCTGGGCGCGAAGGTTCTCAGGCGGAGCAAGAGCTATCTGGAAATCAATGAGAGCATCACGGTACCTTTTCTTCTGATAATACTTCAGTCCCCTTACCAGGTGAGCGTCAGCCCAGGCCTGTCCCGTGTTAAAAGCATTTCCGCCTTCCCATATACTGAATACACGGCTGCTTAACAGCTTTATAGCCTCATCGGGATTACCTGCGAAGGTCTTCAGTCCGATAAGGTCACCGAGGGCTTCGTCATGTTTTATTACAGTCTTCTGATTCTTTTCAAGCAGTGACAGCCGTTTTCCCACAGGAGTACCTTCGCTTTTATACAGCTGGTCGAGCTCGGCAAAATGTGTCGGATATGGATTACTGACACTGACAGCTTTCTCCAGGCAGGTAATTGCCTTTTTATTTGCATCGGCAGCATCCTGATGTGAGTAGGCTATTGCAAGATTTCTCCACGTGAGAGGAAAGGAAGGATCCAGAACAGATGATTTTTCCCACAGTGCGGTAGCTCTTTCAGGCTGCCAGTCGAAAAGAAGGTTTCCCAGATAATAGGGAGCACGGGCGTCATTTGGATTTGCTTCTATAGCGCTGGTAAGCACGGCAATGACTTCCTGCTGGAAAGGGAAAACATACTCAGGAGACTGAAGCGCAGCCTGCTTCCTGTACTCGGCAGCTTTTGAAGCATTACCGGTCTTTTCTGCAAAATACCCCAGATAGTAATAGAGAAGAGGAGAGATAGCAGCTTTGTCATTTGCTGCTGAGATAGCCTGTGACAGCACTGTAATACCGTCGTTCCAAAAACCGGCATCCATATATTCCGCTGCTGTCTCCTGCGCTGTGGAAGGGTTGTCGTTCATCGTACTGCATAGTATCTGCGATACATTCTGCTCCTTTGTGACAAGCCATTCCTCAGCCATCAGCCGCACATCCAGTGGATCACATTTTTCTTTCGCAAATGCGATCAGCTTAACTGCTTCATCGCTTCTACCAAGGTGACGCAGAACAGATGCCTTGAGCCCGTAAGCCCTAAGGTTGAGTGCATTGGCATCGAGTGACCTGTCAACAAAGTTCAGGGCCGAAGTGAAATCTCCTCGCATGGCAGCAATTTCCGCAAGGGAATAATATGCAGGTGATTTCCACTCCTGTTTCCATGTGGCTTTATAGTAAGCCGTGAATGCCTCATCAAACCTTCCCTGTCCTGTAAGGGCCACACCAAGGTAATATAACGGTTCAACATTCTTGGGTGTGGTATATTGTGCCGTCAGCCTTTTAATAGCCCTGTTGAAGTACTTTTCTGCATCAACATACTCTGCGTTCCTTAAGCTCAAAAGGCCCATCCCTGTATTTGCGGCAATATTACCTGAATCGCGTCTCAGCAGTTCAAGCCAGTAAGGATCGGCATCCAGTGTGGGATTATGAAACTGGTCGATACGCTGTCCGGCCAGGAAAAGTTCTTCATCGTTATTAATATCGGCAGGTGCTCCGGGATTGGTTGTTCCCTCAGGTCTTGGCGAAGGCTCAAGACGCACAGGTGAATAGGCAACAAGTTCATGGCCTGCTGCCGAAATTGAAGCGCGTACATCGTGCTCATCTATACCGGCCGGCAAGGCAACCTGGTTAACATATGGTTTACCCGGATTTATAGAGATATCTTCTTCAACCAGGACCTTATTTCCTGCTTTCAGGCTTACTCTGGCATTGCTGTATGCCTTTGTTGTATAGAATCCGAACACTGCTTTTCCATCTGTAATATCGAGGTTAACAGCAGCGTCGAGATTTGCATTCTTGGCACCATCGATACCCCTGAAAGGATACCATGACATTACAAAAGAACGCTCCTCGAACGGCTGTAACCAGGAGTAATCAGGCTGATTATCAGAATAAGCTCCTACCATTATTTCGAGGTATGGCTTCCCGTCGTCGGCAAGGATATTATCCCACATCGATCCCACACCCCATGTAAAGAACTTCTTTCCGGGCACTATATCAGGATCGGTCACACTCATAATACCGGCATTGATACCATGGTCGTAACCTGCTATGAAATCATCCTCATAGTTGACTGCAAACCACGAAGCAGAAGCGGGATTGTTCCTGTACCAGCTGACATCAACACCATTTGTAACCGGCCAGGGCTGAAAGCTTCGTTTGCTGTGACCAGTCGACCATTGTGTCCTTGGAGGAAATATAACCTGGTAGTCGTCATTCGGTCCAACGGCAACGTTGGCAAAACAGAGCATCGTGTGCTCAACAGGAGTACGGTTAATGATCCTGATCTTGCATTCCAGTATTGAACTGCCCGGATAAAGGGTATATCCGACTGCCCACCTCATCCTGTGCCGTACCTCGAGCTCTCCTACCCATACTGTCTTGCTTCCGTCAGGATTATCCTCCCTGCTCCACTGCACCGGGATAAATGTAGATGCACGGTGGTGATGAGGTATGTTCCACTCGACACCACCTGAGATCCAGGCACCGATCAGACCAATAAGAGCCGGTTTGATAACATGCTGGCGATAAATAAAATCGTAGTTGTTGGTCTTATCCACAGCTGAAATTATACGGCCCCCTATTTCGGGCATTATACCTACCTTAACATACTCGTTCTCGAGATATACTATCTTGTAGGTCTTGTCACTCTTCTTGTTTGTAAGGTTATCGTACAGCGGATAAGGATATATACGGCCCTCTGCACCCTGCGATCCCTTGCCAAAGAAAAACATAGGATTCGGATCGGGCGGGCCTGCAAGATAAGTCGGAATGACTTCACTTAGCTCCTCAATTGTGACTGGTGATTGTCCTAAAACACTGAATGACAGTAGCGTCAGGACGGAGCCGGTAAAAAATGCTGCAACGCTGGTTTTCATAATATCACTGGATTAAAAAAATAAGGTCAAAATTAAATAAACTGCTGAAAATTTAATACACACTTTACTATTAATACATAATCTTAATTACTATTCAATTCTTCATAGATGAATACTTCATTCTGCTGTTAAAAAGGACGATATCAGGGAATGACAGGTCTTACTGTAACCCTGAAGTCATAACGCTGTGGCATAACCTGGTATTCCGGGAAAACAGAAAGAGCCGTACAGCCTACTCCGCTTGTTGCATAATCGAAGTTGAAGGTTATACCGTCAAACGGATGTAACTGGTATGTATAAAGTGCTTTGGTAAGATTATCGGTTGAATATGGCTGGGCACTGAAATTAAATAACTTATCGCCACTGAATTCCAGTCCTGCTCCATCCTCATCCGTGAACCTTACCCACCTGCTATCGCATCTCAGACCATAATCCTGAGGAATGAGATAAGGTTCATACATATCCATTACCGTTAATTTGTAAATACCTGTTTTATATCCCGATTTCCTGTCGGGGTAATTCTCCTGTGGTCCCCTCCCATACCATTGTACATTGGCAAGGCTTTTATCCAGTATCCAGTCCACTCCTACCCTGGGCAGCCACGAGGGCATGTCACCGTTCGGTATAACAGCATGATCTATCGATATCTCTCCGTCAGTGTTGAAACAGTACAAGTAATGATTCAGGAACGATCCTCTCCCTGTTCCGGGTAATGTTACATTCCTCACTTCAATTAGTATATTACCATCTTCGGTCCTCTCCACGTTGAATGATTCATTGATCACTTCCAGCTTATCAAGACCGGAAGAATACCACTCTGTCGCAGCCATCCGACCGAATCCGTCAGTCCGGTGCCTGCTGTTGGACGACCTGAAGTTCCACGAATCGGTCTCATTTGCCAGTGGGGAACGCCACACATTAAGCTCTGCGCCTTTCTTAATCATTTCCTTACCGCCTGCCTGAACAGATGTAAGCATGCCACTTACTTTATCAAATGTGTACTTAAAATCCATTCCTGAGATGTATATCTTATCATTTTGTTCCTCCAGTTTCAGAGTCCTGGTACTCGTACCTGGCTCAGGCAGAGGCCGAACAGGACTGAACCATGGCAGGTCGAACTGATCCCAGGCAATTTCAAATCCTGGCTCGGCCCAGGAAGTTTTTTCCTTCTGCCTGAAACTTACCAGTAAGCGGTATTCAACACCTTCTTCTATATCAGGTTTTTTGAAAGGGATCATCATAATCGTCTTCTCCTGAGGGCCCAGTTTAATATCAAGAGTTCCGTGGTCAATAATTTCACCGTCACCTTCCAGTATCCAGACTGACTCAAGGTTGCTCAGATCGGTGAACAGGTACCTGTTTGTAATTTCCGCTTCCCCCCTGTCAGCCGAGAGAAGCCTGACAGAAACCGGTTGTCCCGATTTCTTTATTTGCCACATCTCGGGCTGGGGTCTGCGGTCGGGCCATATCGCTCCATAAGTTCGTGCGCCGATCCCGTAGCTGAAAAATTCTCCTTCTTCGGCAATATCCTCAAAATCAAGCCATAAAGCTGATTCCTTCTTAAGCTCCGCTGAAGGTCTCACCAGTAAGCCGGCTGGGATATCCCCGGAGAAGATAGCCGCTTCATCAATTATTGCATCAGAAATATATGCAGAGGT